>NZ_LYSP01000055.1:0-32677 GCF_001728945.1 Pseudomonas sp. ENNP23 | reverse complement strand
AAAAAAATGGGCGACCAATCTGGTCGCCCGCCCAATTCATTCCGGGATGGGAATGCTAGAAACGCTTGTGTCCGATCACGCAAGATTCAGACGCGCCCTTTGTACCCCCCGAACGCCAGCCCAACCATTGCACCAAGGTCTAAGAGGCCGTTGAACACGCCCTGTGCGGCCTCGCCTGAAACCCCAGCGGCCTGCCGGCTCAGGCTTCTTCCCGTCCCAATCCGTACTGCCGCAGCTTGTTGGCGATGGTGGTGTGCGACACCCCCAGGCGCTTGCCCAACTGCCGGCTGCTGGGGTGGTCGGCAAACAGCCGCTCCAGCACCGCCCGCTCGAAGCGCCCGACGATGGCCTCCAGCCCACCTTCCAGGGAGAAGTCCCCAAGAGGCTGTGGCGCGCCGTAGTCCGGCAGGCGGATGTGCTCGGCACGCACCTGGCCGCCTTCGCACAGGGAGACCGCCTGGAACAGCACGTTTTCCAACTGCCGCACGTTGCCCGGCCAGTGGTAGCGCGACAGCCGCTCCAGGGCCTGGGGCGCCAGGGTTGGCAGCGGGCAGCCGATCTGTCGGCTGGCCGAGTCGAGGAAGTGCTCCACCAGCGGCGCCAGCCCATCCAGGCATTCGCGCAGCGGCGGGATGTGCAGGGACAGCACGTTGAGGCGGTGGTAGAGGTCCTGGCGGAACTCGCCCCGCGCGCACAGCTCCGACAGGTCCACCTGGGTGGCGCAGATCACCCGCACGTCCAGGTACACCTCCTCGTCGCTGCCCACCCGGCGGAAGCAGCCGTCCTGCAGGAAGCGCAGCAGCTTGGCCTGCAGGCGCGGGCTCATCTCCCCCACCCCATCGAGGAACAGCGTGCCGCCGGCGGTCAGCTCCAGCAGGCCCAGCTTGCCCTCCGGCCGGGCACCCTCGAAGGCCCCGGGGCCGTAGCCGAACAGCTCCGTCTCGGCCATGGATTCCGGCAGCCCCGCGCAATTCAGCGCCATGAACGGCGACTGCCCGCGCGGGCTCGCCAGGTGGCAGGCACGGGCAAGCAACTCCTTGCCGGTGCCGGTCTCGCCCTCGATCAGCAGCGGCGCGTCCAGCGGCGCCATGCGCCGCGCCTCGCGCACCACCGCCGCCATCACCCGCGAACTCTGGAAGATGCTGTCGAAGCCGCGCAGCTCGTGCTTGCGCACGTTGTAGATGCGCTCCCCCACCCGGTCGGCGCGGTGCAGGGTCAGCACCGCGCCGGCCAGCGCCTCGCTCTCGTCATGCTCGGATTGCAGCGGCGCGATGTCGGCCAGGAACACGCCGCCGCGCACCTTGATGCGCAAGCCGTTCACCCGCGCCTTGTTGGCCCGCACCACTTCCGGCAGGTCGAAATCCTCCACGTAGCGCGACAGCGGGATGCCCGGCACCTCGTCCACCCGCACGCCCAGCAACTGCGCCGCCGCGCGGTTGGCAGCGACGATGGAGCCGCCCATGTCCACCGACAGCACCGGGAACTCCAACGCGCCCAGCAGGGCGTTCAGCTCCAGGTGGCGACGCTCGCTGGGCATCAGCCCCACGCGCTTGACGCCGAACACGCCGGGGATGGCCTCCAGCTTCGGCCGCAGGGATTGCAGTTGCAGGTTGATGAGGTTGGGGCACAGCAGGTAGATGGCGTTGCCCTGGTCCCCGCCCACTTCGCCACGGTTGACGTTGATGCCGTAGTCGACGAGCAGGTTGAGGATGTCGCGCAGGATGCCTACGCGGTTCTGGCAATGGACTTTGATACGCATGAGGCACCCCGAAACGGGCTCTTGTCAGTGCACCTCCAAAAACTACCTGCGTTGTCATCGCTGCGTTAAAAACCGACTCAAAGTGCTCATTTACACCACGTAAACTGCGCTTTTTCGCCTGTTTTTGCCTTGCGCTGACGGCCTCGCCTACGTTTTCAGAGGTGCACACCAGGGGCAGCGCCGGGAAAATCAGCGTCCTGCCCGATTTTTCCGTCAAGAATATGTGACGCTTCGACGCACCAGCAAGGCCGAAACACCGGCCACTGGCAAAATCGTAAAGAATTCGTTACGAAACACACCCCCGCCTCCCCATCCAGCCCGACCTCCTGCACCGCCCCAGCCCACCGAAACGCGGTATCCCTGGGTCAACACAACAACAACGTCGCGCCCTGGGAGGCCGAATGAAAACCACCCACTACGTGGCCCGCGAGCCGGACGACAGCGGCTTCATCCATTACCCGGACAGCGAGCACGCCGTCTGGAACACCCTCATCACCCGCCAGCTCAAGGTGATCGAGGGGCGCGCCTGCCAGGACTACCTGGATGGCATCGAACGCCTCGCCCTGCCCCACGACCGCATCCCCCAGCTCGGCGAGATCAACCGCGTGCTCCAGGCCGCCACCGGCTGGCGCGTCGCCCGCGTCCCGGCGCTGATCCCCTTCCAGACGTTCTTCGAGCTGCTGGCCAGCCAGCAGTTCCCCGTGGCCACCTTCATCCGCACCCCGGAGGAGCTGGACTACCTGCAGGAGCCCGACATCTTCCACGAGATCTTCGGCCACTGCCCCCTGCTCACCAATCCCTGGTTCGCCGAGTTCACCCACACCTACGGCAAGCTCGGCCTCAAGGCCACCAAGGAAGAGCGCGTGTACCTCGCCCGCCTCTACTGGATGACCATCGAGTTCGGCCTGGTGGACACCCCCCAGGGCCGCCGCATCTATGGCGGCGGCATCCTCTCCTCGCCGAAGGAGACGGTCTACTCGCTGTCCAGCCAGCCCGAGCACCAGGCCTTCGACCCGCTGGAAGCGATGCGCACACCGTACCGGATCGATATCCTGCAACCCCTGTACTTCGTGCTGCCGGAGCTGAAGCGCCTGTTCGAGCTGGCCCATGAAGACATCATGGCCCTGGTCCACCAGGCCATGGCCCTCGGCCTGCACGCGCCGAAATTCCCGCCCAAGGCGGCCTGAACCGAACCAGACTCAAGGAGCCGGCGAGCCACGCCGGCCGAACGAACAACGGAGAACCCCATGACCGCCTTGTCCCAAGCCCACTGCGAAGCCTGCCGCGCCGGCGCCCCGCTGGTTTCCGACGACGAACTGGCCACGCTGATCAAGGAGATCCCGGACTGGAACATCGAAGTCCGCGACGGAATCATGCAGCTGGAGAAGGTCTTCCTGTTCCGCACCTTCCGCCACGCCCTGGCCTTCACCAACGCCGTCGGCGCCGCCGCCGAGGAAGAAGGCCACCACCCGGGCCTGCTCACCGAGTGGGGCAAGGTCACCGTCACCTGGTGGAGCCACGAAGCCAAGGGCCTGCACCGCAACGACTTCATCATGGCCGCGCGCACCGACCGCATCGCCGAAACCGCCGAGGGCCGCAAATGAGCCACTTCGCCGCCGTGGGCCGGGTGCCGGGCGACCCCATCCTCGGGTTGATGGACGCCTTCCGCCAGGACACTCACCCCAACAAGCTCGACCTGGGCGTCGGCGTCTACAAGGACGCCCGCGGCCTCACCCCCATTCCCCACGCCGTGAAGCACGCCGAGCAGCGCCTGCTGGAGCTGGAAACCACCAAGACCTACGTCGGTGGCCACGGTGATGCCGCCTTCGGCCGCCTGCTGCAGGACCTGGTGCTGGGCATCGGCAACCCCGTGCAGCGCGCCGGTCGTGCCGGCACCACCCAGGCCCCGGGCGGCACCGGCGCCCTGCGCCTGGCCGCCGAGTTCATCGCCCGCAACCTGCCGGGCCGTGGCGTCTGGCTGAGCGACCCGACCTGGCCGATCCACGAAACCCTCTTCAACGCCGTCGGCGTCGCGATCAGCCACTACCCCTACGTGGACGCCGCCAACCGCCTCGACGTCGAGGGCCTGCTGGCCGCCTTCGAGCGCATCCCCGTCGGCGACGTGGTGCTGCTGCACGCCTGCTGCCACAACCCCACCGGCTTCGACCTGGCCCAAGCCGACTGGCAACGGGTGCTGGAGGTGGTGAAGCGCCGCGAACTGCTGCCGCTGATCGACTTCGCCTACCAGGGCTTCGGCGATGGCCTGGACGACGACGCCTGGGCCGTGCGCCTGTTCGCCGAAAACCTGCCGGAGGTGCTGGTCACCAGTTCCTGCTCGAAGAACTTCGGCCTCTACCGCGAACGCACCGGCGCCCTCATCGTCTGTGCCGAAGATGCCGAGAAGCTCGCCGACGTCCGCAGCCAACTGGCCTTCCACGCGCGCAACCTGTGGTCCACCCCGCCCGCCCACGGCGCCGCCGTGGTCGCCACCCTCCTCGAGGATGCCAAGCTGAAGGCCGAGTGGATCACCGAGCTGGAGGGCATGCGCCGCCGCGTCGCCGACCTGCGCCGGGGCCTGGTGGAAGCCTTGCAGCCCTACGGCCTGGCCGAGCGCTTCGCCCACATCGGCGCGCAGCGCGGCATGTTCTCCTACACCGGCCTGTCGCCGGAGCAGGTGGCGCGACTGCGCAACGAGTTCAGCATCTACATGGTGGGCACCGGCCGCGCCAACATCGCCGGGCTGGACTTCAGCCGCATCGGCGACCTCGCCGCCGCCATCGCCAAGGTCTGCTGAGCGCACCGGGCGGCCCCTACCCGGGGTCGCCCGGCCGGCTCAGTAATCCACCTTGCCGCGCCCGGCCTTGATCGCCCCGCGCTTGCTCTTGCCGTCGAGGCGACGGGTCTTGGAGCCGAGGGTGGGTCGCGTCGGCCGGCGTTTCTTCTGCACCACCGCCGCCTCGCGGATCAACGTCGCCAGGCGCTCCAGCGCATCGGCGCGGTTCTGCTCCTGGGTCCGGTACTGCTGGGCCTTGATCACCACCACCCCATCGGCGGTGATGCGTGCATCCCGCAGCGCCAGCAGGCGCTCCTTGTAGAAAGGCGGCAGCGACGACGCCTGGCTGTCGAAACGCAGGTGCACCGCACTGGAGACCTTGTTGACGTTCTGCCCACCGGCGCCCTGGGCACGGATGGCGGTCAGTTCGATCTCGTCGTCGGGGATCTGGACGTTGGAGGAAATCTGCAGCATGACGACGACCCGCGAAAAAGGGCGCTCAGAATACGCCGTGCAAAGGGCCTGATGCGAGCGCGCTGGCCCGTCGACACTGAACTACGCTTAGTCAACGATCCGCTTCGCAAGGGAGGGCCAGGGGATGAACATCCGTCAGAAACTGGTGGCATCGGGCGTCATCAGCGTGCTCGCCGCCGCGCTGCTGGGGGGCATCGGCCTGCTTGGGCAGAACCGCCTCGCCGACGCGCTGACCGAGAACCAGCTCAGCGTCAGCGCCCTGCGCAACCACATGGAAGGCGACATGATGCACGACGCCCTGCGCGGCGACGTGCTCGCCGCCTTCGTCGCCGAGCCCGGTGACAGCGCCGCCGCCGGCCAGGTGCGCAGCGACTTGAGCGAGCACAGCCAGTGGTTCCGCAAGGTCATGGACGAGAACGCCACGCTGCCACTGAGCCCCGAGGTCAGCCAGTCCATCCGCGACCTGCGCCCGCTGATCGACACCTACATCAATGCCGCCGGCAAGCTGGTGGACGACGCCCTGCGCGATCCCCAGGCGAGCCGCGCGCAGTTGGGAGACTTCCAGCGCATCTTCGGCGAACTGGAGGAGCGCAACGAGAAGCTCAGCGCCCTGATCGAGACCCGTGCCGACGAGGCTCGCCAGGCCGCCAGTGAAGCCGTGCGCAGCGCTGTCTGGTGGCTGCTGGGCGGGCTGGTGCTGGTCTGCGTGGTGCTCTGCCTGACCACCGCCCAACTGATGAGGACCGTGCTGCGTCCCCTGAAGAAAACCATCGACGTGGCCCGCGCCATCGCCCAGGGCAACCTGCGCAACAGCATCCAGGTGGAAAGCCGCGACGAAGCCGGCCAACTGATGGAAGCCCTGGCCCAGATGCAGAACAGCCTGCGCGAGATGATCGCCAGCATCCGCCTCGAAAGCGAAGAACTGCGCGGCACCGCCACCACCCTCAGCGATACCTCACGGGGCATCGTCGACGGGGCCAACCAGCAGGCCGAGAGCGCCGCCAGCATGGCCGCTGCCATGGAGCAGATGATCGCCAACATCGCCCAGATCGCCGACCACGCGCGCAATGCCCAGGGCATCTCCGCCCACTCCGAAGGCCTGGCCAGCAGCGGCGGGCAGGTCATCCTCGGGGTGGTGGACGGCATGAACCGCATCGCCGAGGCGGTGAACAGCTCCTCCAGCACCATCACCGCCCTGGGCCGTTCGTCCGAAGAGATCCACTCCATCATCCAGGTCATCAAGAGCATCGCCGAGCAGACCAACCTGCTGGCCCTCAACGCCGCCATCGAAGCGGCCCGGGCCGGTGAGGCCGGGCGTGGCTTCGCCGTGGTGGCCGACGAGGTGCGCAACCTCGCCGCGCGCACCGCCCAGTCGACCCAGGAAATCACCGGCATGATCGCGCGCATCCGCGAAAGCACCGACCAGGCGGTGAACAGCATGCAGACCGGCGTCACCCGCGTGCAGGACGGCGTCAACCTCGCCACCCAGGCCGGCAGTTCCATCAGCGAGATCCGCGAGGGTGCCCACAAGGCCGCCGAAGTGGTGGACGAGATCTCCCACACCATCGGCGAGCAGTCCAAGGCCAGCAGTGAAGTGGCCCAGCGGGTCGAACTCATCGCCCACATGTCCCGCAGCAACACCGAGGCCATGCACGAACTGGCCGAAGCCGCCCAGCGCCTGGACCAGGTGGCCGCCGCCATGCAGTCCTCGGTGTCGCGCTTCCAGGTCTAGCCCCCTCCCCTGTCCGCCCACGAAAAAGCCGCCTTGCCCATCAGGGCAAGGCGGCTTCGTGGTGCGGCCAAGCCAGCGGTCAGGCCGCCAGGCGGACGGCCTCCAGCAACGCCGGTAGCGGCAGCGCATGAGCACCGCCGATGCTCAGGGTCACCTGCTGGCCGGCGGCCCCGGCGTAACGCTGCAGGGCTTCCGGCGTCAGCTGCGAGCCATTGAACGCGGCGTCGAAGCGCTTCTGGTCACCCGCCACCTCGAAGGCAGCCAGCAGGCTGGGCTCGGCCACTTCCTGGGCCGTGTTCACCGCCACTGTGGTGCTCACGCCGGCCGCCTCCAGCGCCAGGGCCAGGTTCACCTCGGCCTGCTGGGCGCCGTTGAACTCCACCGAGAGCTGCCGGGTGTTGCCGGTCGCACCGATGCAGGCCAGCAGGCTGGCGCTGTCCAGGGACTCGGCGGTGTTCACCCGCACCAGGGTGTTGGTGCCGGCACTGGCTACCACGCTCGCCAGGTCGGTCTCGCCGGCCTGCGCGCCGTTGAACACCAGACTCAGGTGACGGCCATTGCCTGCGGCCCCCAGGGTGTCGCGCAGCTCATCGGGCGTCAGGGCCTGGGCACCGCCGATGACGATGCCGGTGCTCGCCCCCGCTGCCTCGACCGCCTGCAGCAACTGGGCGGCCGGTTGCGTACCGCTGAGTTCCACGGCGAGGTTGCGCCCGTCACCAGCCGCCTCCAGGGCCGCCAGCAGAGCGTCCGGGGCCAGCGACTGGGCGGCGCCGATGCCGATGTCGACCCGCTCACCCGCCACGCCCAGTGCAGCCAGCAGCGCTTCGGCGCTGGCGCGGCCGCCGGTGAAGGTGGCGCGGACCTGGCGGCCATCACCGGCCGCCGCCAGGGTGGAGCGCAGTGCAGCGGGGTTCACCGCCTGGGCGGCATTGATCTCAACCGCCGTGTGCGGGCCGGCGAAGCTCACCGCCTGCTGGAGGTTGCGCGTCTCGGCGCGGGCCCCGTCGAAACCGAGCACCAGGCGGCGGTCGCTGCCGGCGGCGCTCACCACCGACAGCAGCGCCCCCGCGTCCAGGCCGTGGGCGGCCCCGTAGTGCACGGTGGTGTTTTCACCGGCGGCCAGGAGCACCTGGCGCAAGGTATTGATCGCGACAGAACCGTCGAAGTGCAGAACGAGCTTCATGACTGACTCCCGAAAATTCCAACGCCTCAGGGCAGCGGCAACCCTCCCAGAGCCGCGAGCTTCGGGCAATCGGGCATCAGTGACGGGAGTGGGCGAAAGGTCGGAAAGCCCGGTCCGAAAGGGGCCCCGGGGCTATTCGAGGACCATCCAGTCGATGACACCCACCTCGTCGTTGGCCGGCATCTTCAGCACCTGGCCGTCGCTGCGCCGCTGCAGGATCGAGCGACCGGCGCCCTGCTTCAGCCCGTCCGCCTCGCGGACCGCCACGGCCCGGTCGGTAGGGCTGAACAGCGACAGGCCATCACCCTCGTGACGCACGCGGGTGCCCACCGGGTAGTGCCAGCCACCCAGCACCAGCGACCGGGCCAGTTCGCCCTCCCAGAACACCGGTTCACGCCGGGCATCCAGCTCCAGCACCAGAGACTGCCAGTGCAGGCCATCGAACGGCAGATCAGCAGGGCCGTCGTTGCGCAGCACCCAGTGATCGTCCAGTCGTCGCAGCACCGTGCCGGCCGGCCAGGCGATGCCCTGCACCGAATGGTCGGGCGTCAGTGGGCAGCTCTCGAAGTGCCATCCGGCGGGTTTCAGGCGGTCCTCCTGGATGCGGCGGAACTCCACCCACTCGCCGGCGGCGCAGGGCCACCCCACCACTTCGCCTTTGCGGGCCAGGCGCACACGGCTGGAGTCATAGCCGGTCGGCAGGTCCAGGGCGTCCACCTGAAAGCCGAGCAGCGCCATGGGCGCGGGCAGCTCGGCCTTCTGCAGGCTCTCCAGCCCGTGGGGCTGGGGCTGGTCCTGCCAGTCCAGCGGATCGAGGGTTTCCAGCTTGACCTGGCTGCCCGCCGGAAAGGTCAGCTCGCCCAGGGTCAGCGGCTGCTCCAGGCGCGGGTTGAGCGCCGCCTGACGGGCGGCGAATTCCGCCGCGAATTCGCGCTCCTGCAGCCACAAGGCGCCCATCAGCCCCACCGGCACCAGCATCACCAGCGTCAGCAGGCCGTAGCGCCACGGGCGCGCCAGCACATGCCGGCGCGAACGCGGCCAGCACAGGGACGCCGCCAGGGCCAGCAGCACCGGCACGGCCAGCAGGCCGAGCAGGTAGATCAACCCGATGACCAGAAACACGGTGGGGTTGGGGACGGGGATCATCGACGCGCCTCGGCAATGGCGGGCGCCCATGCTCGCAGAAAATCCGGGAAGGCAGGCAGGCGCATCCCACCATCCGCGAGGCCGATCACACTCACCGATTCACAAACCGGACGCAGGATCGTCAGGAAGAGGAAGGACGGCAAACAGGCCCGCCCGGCGGATCGCAGGGGCACGCTCCACCGGGCAGGCACGCCGGCTGCTTAGTTGGCCGGGCTGATGTCGCCCTGTTCGAGGCGCGCCTGGCTGGATGCCAGGGCGCTGGCGAGGGTGCTCAGACGGGTGTCCGGCAGGGAACCGGGCAGCGGGTCGACACCGGCGCTGACGAACACCTGGTTGTAGGCGTTGCGCAGGTCGGCGTAGGCCAGGTCGCGCTTGAGCTGGGCCTGCAGGGTGTTCAGCTCGCCCTGGATCAGCTCCAGCTCGCCGATGCTCTGGGTGCTGTAGCGGTTGCGCAGTTGCTCGGCGATCTGCCCGTCCAGGTCGGCCAGTTGCTGGCTGGTCTGGAACTGCCGGCGGGCCTCGGCATAGTTGGCGCTGGCCACGTAGAGCTGCGCGAGGATAGCCATGGACATGGCCTGGCGGCGGGCCACGGTGACATCCTGGCCGGCCTTGGCCACGTCGATGGCCGCCGGGGCGGAGAGCACGTTGAACAGGTTCCAGGTGACCTTCACGCCGTAGTCGGCCCAGCTCTGGTTCACCAGGAAGCTGTTGCTGTCGTAGTGGCCGCCGGCGGAGAACTCAAGGCCAGGCAGCAGGCGCAGCATGGCCTTGCGGGTCTCGGCGGCGCTGATGCGCGCCTGGTAGTCCTGCTCGCGCAGTTCCGGGCGGCTGGCCAGGGCCTGCTGTTCCAGTTGGGCGAAGTTCACCTTCAGCTCGGGCACCGCGTAGTCGTTGCTGGCGGCCAGTTGGAAGTCGGTGTTCAGCGGCAGGTTGATCAGCGCGGCCAGCTCGGTCTTGGCCAGGGACAGCGCGCGGCGCTGCTCTTCCAGTTGACGGGTGGCCTCGATCAGTGCGCGCTGGTAGCTCAGCGCCTGCACCGGGTCACCGATACGCTGGGTGCTGAGGTTGCGGCTGTCCTCGCGAGCCTTGTCGACACGGGCCATGAGGCTGTCGATCTGCTTGAGCAGGCGTTCGGCAGCCACGGCACGCCAGTAGGCGGAGCGCACGTCCTGGGTGATGGTGTGGATGACCTTGCGGCGGCGCTCCTCGACGATCAGGCGCTGGTCGGCCTGCTGCTTGGCGCTCATGTAGCTGACGCCGAAGTCGAGCACGTTCCACACCATGGTCAGGTCCGCCACACCACGGTCGCGGTCCTGGGAGGTGGACGGTTCCAGGGACTGGGAGCCGGTCTCGATGCTGCGGCTGCTGGAGGCGCTGACGTTGTTGCGCCCGGCATAGCCGGCGGACAGTGCCATGCGCGGCAACATGTCGAAGGTGGCCAGGTCCAACTGGCGCTCGGCCAGGGCGTGCTCCATGACCTTGAGGCGCGCTTCGAGGTTGTACTTGATGGCACGGGCCATGGCGTCGTTCAGGGTCAGGGGCCCGCTGAGGGGCTCCTGGTCCTTGAACATGCTGGAGAGGTCCGCCCGTGCGCGGGCCTCGCTCTCGCCGCGATCGATGGGCTGAGTGGTCACGGCGCATCCGCTGATGGCCAAGGCCAGCAGGCTGGCGGTGAAGAGCTTGTAGGTCTGGTTCATGCTGGCGGCCGCCCCCTGGTACGGCACGATGGTTCCCTTTCTTGTCATGTCAGCCACGGGGGGTGGCCCCCGCCACCTGCCCGAGGGCCTGGGCCAACTCGCGCACCGGGCGCAGGTCGGCTTCCTTCATGGCGTGCAGTTGCTGGCCGAGGGTGGGAGCGCCGGTCAGGCCCTGCCCGCTCTTGCCGGTGTCACCACCGCGCCACTGCTTGCCGTCGAATACCTTCAATTGCATGTCCTGCTGCGGCACATCCTTGCCGAACATGCTGGAGAAGCTGCTGCTGCCGAACACCCCACCGTCGCCCCCGCCAAAGCCGAGGAAGCCATTGGCGCCGCCTTCACTGACGGAGCTGTCGCTGCTGGCGAAGACCTGGGCGATGTAGCTGGGCGCCAGGGCATTCGGGTTGATGAAGATGTTGCCCACGGTGGGCACCCCGCTGCCCAGGGTCGGCTGCTCGAACAGTGGCGGCGGCAGCAACGGCGAGGTGGCGCTGGACGGCGGCACACTGGGTACGTTGGGCTGGAGCGGTTCGCTCGGCGTAGTCGGCACACTGGGCGATGGGTTGACGCGGAATTCCGGGTCGCCCTCGACTCCGCCGAGTACGTAGCCCACGGTGGCGAAGTTGTTCGCCATGGCATTGCCGACAGCGTCGGTGATGCCACTGCCGGCGGCCGCCAGGGACAGCCCCAGGGTGCCCTGGCCGGTGACGCCGATGACGGTGACGCGGTAGGTGCGCGCATCCACCTGCACCAGCGACAGCAGGGTGCCGCTGGCGCTGCCGCTGGTGGCCAGGGCGAAGTCGGCCAGGTCGACGCCGCTGACGTCCTCGCTGAAGGTCACGGTGAAGCTGAGGGTGGTATCCCGGGTCGGCGAGGTGCCATCGATGGCGATGTTGGTGACCTGCGGTGCGGCGGCATCCACCAGCACGCCGGCGGTGGAGCCCACATTGTTGAGCGCGGTCTGGGCGTTGTTGCCGGCGGCGTCGCGCAGGGTCGCGCCGTTGGCATCGAGGCTGGCACCCACGGCGATGCCGTTGCTGTCCTGCTGGCCATTGGCGACGGTGAGGCGAAACACCAGGGCGGTGCCGCCCGAGCCGCTGACGTAGTTGGCGTAGACGGTGCCGCCAGTGTCCAGGGTGATCGCCAGGCGCGGCGTACCGCCGGTGGTGTCGACGGTCACGGCTTCGTCGAAGTTCACCGTGAAGTCGAGGGTGTTGCCGGTCAGGTAGGTGCCGTTGGCCGGCACGTCGACGGAGGTGACCGCCGGGGCACGGCTGTCGATGGCGTAGTTGTTGGAGTCGGTGCTGCCGGTGCCGGTGTTGCCGGCGGCGTCGGCGTAGCCGGTGTTGTCCAGGGTGATCAGGTTGGTGGCGTCGGTGACGTTGGCGCTCGGGGTCAGGGTCGCCGTCCAGGTGATGCCGCCATCGCTGCTGCTGAGCCCGCTCAGGCTGCCGTTGGCCACGCTGAAGTCAGCCGTGGTCAGCCCGCTCACCGCCTCGCTGAAGGTGATGGTGACGGTGGTGGTCTGCCCGGCCTTCAGCGCGGTGTCGGCCACCACGAGGGTGGCCGTCGGGCGCTGGGTGTCGATGGCGTAGTTGTTGGAATCGGTGCTGCCGCTGCCGGCGTTGCCCGTCAGGTCGGTGTAGCCGGTGTTGTCCAGGGTGATCAGGTTGGTGGCGTCGTTGACGTTGCTGCTGGGCGTCAGGGTCGCCGTCCAGGTGATGCCGCCATCGTTGGAACTGAGGCCGCTGAGGCTGCCATTGGCCACGCTGAAGTCCGCCGTGGTCAGCCCGCTCACCGCCTCGTTGAAGGTGATGGTGACGGTGGTGGTCTGCCCGGCTTTGAGCACGGTGTCGCTGACCACGATGGTGCCCATCGGACGCTGGGTGTCGATGGCGTAGTTGATCGAATCGGTGGTGCCGCTGCCGATGTTGCCCGCCTGGTCCATCACCCCGGTGTTGTCGAGGGTGATGACATTGGTGGCGTCGGCGATGTTGGCGCTGGGGGTGAAGGTCGCCGTCCAGGTCAGGCCGCCGTCGCTGGTACTGAGCCCGCTGAGGCTGCCATTGGCCACGCTGAAGTCGGCGATGTCCAGGCCACTGACCTGCTCATTGAAGGTCACGGTGACGGTGGCGGTCTCACCGATCCGCAGGTTGGTGTCGCTGAGGGTGATGCTGGTGGCGGCCGGGCGCACACCGTCCACCACCAGGTCCTTGTTGGCGCCCAGGGAGCCCGCGCCACCGGGGGTCGGCAGGGTGAGGACGGCGTTCTGGTTGGCAGCGTCCTGGATGGTGCCGCCATTGAGGCTCAGGGCCGAGGTAGAGGCGTAGTCCAGGTCGGCAGAACTGTCCCCGGCCTGCACGGTGTAGCTGAAGGTCAGGGTGTCGGTACCCGAGCCGGACACGTAATTGAGCACCCGGTCGGTGGCACCGGTCTCCAGGGTCAGGGTCGGGGTGCCGGTCACGTTCACCGTGCTGTCGAAGCGCACGGTGACGGTGATGACGTCACCGATCTTGTAGGTGCCGTTGGCGGTGCCGGACGACACGCTGGTGACGGTCGGGGCGATGGGCGCGGTGAGAGACAGGTCGTTGCCGCTGCCGCCTATGTAGCTGGTGGTCAGTTGGGTGCCGTTGCCAGCGGCATTGAACGTGCCGCCCTCGCTGACGCCGCTGAAAGTGCCGGTGACGGCATCGGCGGCGTCGTTGACGATCACCGTGTAACTGTCGCCGCTGCCGGCCGCGTAGCCGTGGGTGACCGCCAGGGTGGCACCGGAGACGTCGACGGTGCCGTTGACCACCACCCGGTCGTAGCCGGTGCCGGCGGTGGCGCCGTTGATGTCCAGGGCCAGGGTGCTGCCCGAGGCCAGGGTCAGGTTGCCGTTGACGGTCAGGGTGGCGACGCCCGCGCCGCCCGGGGCGAGGGTGCCGCCGCTCTGTACGGTGACATCGCCACCCAGGGCGCCGCTGCCGGCCAGGGTCGCGCCGCTGGCCACAGTGGTGGCGCTGGCGGTGCTGCCGTCGACCACCAGGGTGCCGGCAGCCACGGTGGTGGTGCCGGTGTTGGTGTTGCTGCCGGAGAGGGTCAGGTTGCTGGTGCCGGTCTTGGTCAGGCTGCCGGTACCGCTGATGACGCCGGACAGCGTAGCGGCAGCGCCGGCGTTGACGGTCACCAGGCCGGTCAGCGCCAGGGCGTTGTCGAGGGTAGTGTTGCCGGTGATCTGCAGCGTGGTGCCGTTGACCAGGTTGAGGGTGCCGGTGCCCAGGTTGCTGTCACTGGCGATACTCAGGGTTCCGGCACTGATGGTGGTGCTGCCGCTGTAGGTGTTGTTGCCGGTCAGGGTCAGGGTGCTGGCGCCGGTCTTGGTCAGGTTGTTGCTGCCACTGATCACCCCGGACAGGGTGGTGTCGGCACCGGTGTTGACCGTGGCGCTGCCGCTCAGGGCGATGGCGTTGTCGAGGGTGGCGGCGCTGGTCACCGCCAGGGTGGTGCCTGCACCCAGGGTCAGCGTGCCGCTGCCGAGGTTGCCGTCGCTGGCGACGCTGAGGGTGCCGGCACTGACGGTCGTCGCGCCGTAGGTGTTGCTGCCGGACAGGGTCAGGGTGCTGGCACCGGCCTTGGTCAGGGTGAAGGCACCGCTGATCACGCCCGAGAGGGTCGCGGCGGCCGAGGTGCTCACCGAGGCGTTACCGCCGAGCACGATGGCGTTGTCGATGATGTTGGCGCCGGTAAGCGCCAGGGTGGTGCCGGCGGCCAGGTTGACGGCGCCCGAACCCAGGTTGCCGTCGTTGTCGATGGACAGGGTGCCGGCGCTTACGTAGGTCGCGCCGTAGCTGTTGCTGCCGGACAGGGTCAGGGTGCCGCTGCCGGTTTTCGTCAGGTCGAAGGCGCCGCTGATGGCACCGCTGAGGGTGACGGCGTTGCTGTTGCCGATGCTGCTGTTGCCGGCCAGGACGATGGCGTTGTCGATGGTGGTCGCGCCCGTGACGTCGAGCACGGTGCCACTCGCCAGGTTGAGGGTGCCGGTGCCCAGGTTGCCGTCGCCGGCGATCGACAGGGTGCCGCCGGAGACGGTGGTGGTGCCGCCATAGCTATTGCTGCCGGAGAGGGTCAGGGTGCCGCTGCCCTGCTTGACCAGCGAGCCGGTGCCGGACACGACACCCGAAACCGAGGTGGAGGTGTTGTCACCGCCGGCGGTCAGGGTGTAGCTGCCCAGTTGGATGCTGGCGTTGGCGTTGTTACTCGCCAGGCTGCCGAGGGTCTGGTCCGAAAGCAGCGTCAGGACACTGTTGCCATTGACCCGCACGGCATTGGTATCAGCCATGGAAGCGTTGCCGTCGAGCTTCAACCAGCCGTAATTGAGCAGGAGGGTGTTGCCGGTGTAGGTGTTGGTACCGGTAAGCGTGGTCGAGTAGGTGGCGGCACCGGACTGGGTGAAGATCATCCCACCGGTGCCGCTGATGTTGCCGGAGAAGGTGGTGTCCAGCGTCTGGTTGCTGGTGAGGTTGAAGCTGCCGAGCGTCACCGAGCCGGCACCGGACAGGTTGCCGAACGCTTCGTCGCCGGCCAGGGCCAGGGTGGCACCGGCAGCGACCGACACGCTGGTGTTGGAGGCAAGCGCATCGCCACCACTGACCGTCAGGGTACCCGCGCTGATGGTGGTGGCACCGCTGAAGGTGTTGCCGGAACCGGAGAGGGTCAGGTTGCCCGCACCGGCCTTGGTCAGGGCGCCGCTGCCGGCGATGACGCTGCTGATGGTGGCGGTGTCGCCGGCGCCATGGGTGAAGGTCTGGGTGGTGCCGCCACCCAGGGTGAGGGTGCCGCCAGTGAGGACCAGGCCGCTGGCCTGGTCCATGTCGAAGCTCAGGCTTTCATTGATCGAGACGGCGTTGAGGTTCAGCGTCTGGCCGGCCATGGTGCTGGCGAAGACGATGGTCTGGCTGCCGGTGCTGTCGGCCGCGGCGATGGCGACGGCCTCGCTGAAGCTCGTGCCGTTGCTGGCATCGACGGTGGCGGTGTCGCTGGTGCTGGTGACGTAGATGAAGTCCGTGGCCACGGTGACGTTGGCCGTCGCGCTGGCCCCGGCACCGTCATTGAGGGTGAACTGGACGTTGGCATCACCGGCCGGCGTGTCGTTGCGGTAGGTGATGCGCTGCGCCACATCGTTCACCAGGGCCGTGGTGGCTGTGGTGCCGCTGCTGGTGAAGGTGATGGTCAGCACGCCACCGGTGTTGGTGAAGGTGGCGAAGGTCTGCCCACCGGACTGCAGGTTGCTGCCACTGACGGTGAACAGTGCGCTGGCTGTGTCGAAACCGAACATATCGCTGCTCACCGCCGTGCCGTTGCGCTGGATCACCAGGCTGGCGCCGGACCAGTTGCCGTTGCCGCCGTTCAGCGCGCCCAGCTCGGCATCAGCCAGGCTGGCACCCGTGCCGGTGTCAAGGCGAACGGTATTGCCTTCACCAGCCCAGGCGACACTGTCACCGTCGAGGTTGCCGAGGGTGGGCGCGGCATTGGGGTTGTAGTTGGTATCGGTGGTACCACCGTTGGTGGTGTAGATGGTCGAGGTGGACGCGCCGTTGGCGCCATCGACGTTGCCGGCTCCGGCCGCCCTGCCGCCCAGACCGCCACCGCCCACGTTACCGGTACCGAGGGTGTTGAAGCTGGTGCTGTCCATCCGTACCGTGCCACCCGCGTTCCAGATGGCACCGACCCCGGCACCACCATCACCGCCACTGCCCACCCGGCTGTAGTTTGCGGCCTGGTCGTTGGAAACCCCGCCCCCACCACCGCCCCCCGCACCGAGGTTGTTGGTCACGCTGCTGTTGACGATAGTCAGGATGCCGCTGCTGGAGTTGTAGATGCCGCCTGTGGCAGCAGCCCCCCTGCCGCCGGCCGCCGATGAGCCGCCGCCACCTCCGCCACCGCCAATGCTGGTGCTGCCGTTGTTGGCCAACCCACCCGATCCCCCGGCGGTGTAGCCGGAGATGCTCGATCCATTGCCGGTGTAGCTGCCACCCGCCCCCGCCGCAGCGCTACCGCCACGCCCACCCATGTTGCTGTTGGGGCCGGCGCCATTGCCACCCGTGACCGAAGACGGTGCGGTGGGCGTGATAGCCGCATCAGTGCTACTGCCACCTGTACCACCGAGGGTGGTACCAAAACCACCACCGCCGCCGCCGCCGCCGCCGTAGTTGCCTCCGAAGTCGCCACCGCCACCGCCACCGCCGGATGCCTTGTTGGCGGTGATGGTGCTGTTGGTGATGGTCAGTACGCCCGCGTTGCGGATACCCGCGCCCAGGCTGTCCGTGGCGGATGCACCTTCATTGGCACCGTTGCCGACGACCAGGCCGTTACGGATGGTGATGTTGTCCAGCGCGACCTTGGAGTTGAGGCCGCTGGTGGTCACGTCCAGCACCCGGGCCTTGTTGGCGCCGTCCAGCGCGAACCCCCCGCCGACGATCTGCAAGGTATGGCCGTCGGTGACGTTGATGGTGATGGCATCGCTGAAGCTGGCGAAAGTGATGTTGCCCGTCAGGGTGATGACATCGTCGACGCCGTCGGTATTGCCCGTGGCAATGGCGCTCTTCAGGTCGGCGATGTTGTTCACCGCCGTGGTCACCAGCAGGTGGTCATACCCCCCCAGGCGCGACAGGTTCAGGGCATTGCTGGCAGCGATCTGGCCGGTGGCGATCTCCAGGTCCCAATCGCCGCCCTTGGCGCTGCCGCCGGTGTTGTCGTCGGAGGCGGCGATGTCCGCCCCGGTCATGCCGGCCAGTTTGGTGACAAAGGCCTGGCCTTCGCTGCCTGCCCCTACTTCGCAGCCGTAGAGGAGGATGTCGCCCTCGGTGGTCAGCGCCTTGCCGATGCTGGAAAGCTGGGTGGCGTACTGCGCGAGGTTACCTTCGAAGAGCGGTCCGTTACCCAGCAGCAGCACCCCGGAATCGCCGTGGGAAATGATGTGGATGGCGTCGATGCCGGTGCGGCCGGCCAGGGCGTCGGCGATCTGCTGCACCCCGTCCTTGTTGGTGGACAGCAACACCACCTCGGCATTGGGCGAGACGGCCTTGAGCAGCTCCTGGTAGTTCGGCGCACGGGTATCGACGAAGACGATTTCCTTGCGCACGCCGCTCTGCCCGTCGGTCACCGGGCTGGCCTGCAGGTCCTGGGTGCCGTGGCTGTTGTCGGCGCTCGCGTGGCTGCTGTCGCGCGCGCCGGTGTCATGGGCTGCATCGGCGGTGGGGGCCGCTGTCGCCGTTGTGGCGGCGGTATCGGCCACGGTGGCCGCGACCGCGCCGTCGAACATCATGCGCGGCTCCAGCGCACTGATCAGCGGCAGCGGACATGCCAGCGGTGCAGCCTCCGCACCCTTGGCCTTGCCGTTGCGACCTGCCTTCTTCGAAAGACCCCAGCCCATGACTTCTACCTCCTCTTTCCAGCGCCCGCCTCAGCGGGTGCTCAGTTGCGTTCTTGTTCCAGGGCCCGGGCGTCCCGGGTGGTCCTGATCACATGGGCCTCGCTGTTGCGCGAGTCCTTCCAGAAATCCAGTTGTGCGTACTGCTCGAACAGGTCCGGCGGCAGCAGGGTGCGCCGTGCGGCCACCTCCACCTTCGGCCGTACCTTGTGCAGCCCACTCAGGCCCAGGGCCTGGTCGAACGCCGGGGCGTCGTACTCGATGTGCTCGAAGTCATGCTCGAACCAGGGCTCGCCGAGGAATTCGTAGACCAGCCGCAGCACCCGCTCGGGCGTGGCCACCAACAGGTCGTAGTCCACCAGCAGCAGGGAGCGGGCGTGCTCGCCGTAATAGGCATCCTTCAGCGCCGACCAGGCCAGGCCCACCAGGCGGTTGCGCTGGGCCAGGGTCTCGACCCGGCTGTAGACGGTGTTGCGTTCGCTGTCGTCGTTGAACAGCTTGGTGATCTCGTACGGATTGGCGCGGTAGAGCCGCTCGATGCTGTCCATCACCCAGGCGACATTGCGCACGCAGGCGATCACCTTGGCCTGGGGGAACAGGTCCAGCAGGGCCGGCAGTCGCGCGCACCACAGCCGGTTGGTGTCGAAGATCACCTCATGCTCGGTCTGGTCCGCGTAGTAGCTGCTGAACAGGCCGGCGAGCAGACGCTTGCGCTGCTCCTGGGTCACCACCGGACCAAACTCGCTCTCGGCGCCGAACTGCTTGAGCAGAGCCGAGAAGAAGCTGCCCACCGGGCTGGTCATGCCGGCGTGGAAGCGCGGGTTCTGCCGCAGCAGCGCCGCCAGTAGCGTGGACCCTGAGCGCGGCAGCCCGGAAATGAAGTGGAAGGTGGGTGTTGGATTGGCCATGGTCTGCGTGTACGTCTGCCTGTCGATGAATCACGGTGCCACCGGTGCAGCGAAGCACCGGTGGCCAAGGTCCTCAGTTGCGGGAGGGGAAGATGCCGTCCAGCGCAATGATGAAATTGATCCCGAGGAAGGGGCTGCGGATGCCCACCGGCTGGCTGCCGCCCGCCATCTGCACCGTGACATGCAGGGAGCTGGGGTTGGCCAGGGGGACCGGATCTTTCATCTCGCTCGACCAGATGGATGCCGCTCCAGCCGAACCTGCCGACGAGCCACCCAGCACGTCGTTGTCAGGGGTGGGCGACAGCGTCGTGCTGGTCGGGGTGCCCGCAACGTAGAGGGTGCAGGTACCGGAGGCCAGGTGGTTGTGCGCTGGCATCTGGGACTGCAACAGCGTGACGGCTTCCTCCCCCCCCGTTTCACCGAGCACGATGGGCGTCAGGCCGGGCCCCTCGAACTGGCCGACCGGCGAGCGGCCACGCAGGTCCGGCAGCCCGAAGGTGGTCTGGCCATTCCCGCCGTAGGTGGTGCCGAGCAGGGCAAACAGCGCCGTGTTCTGCGAAATGCTCATGGTCTGCCCCATGCAGTACGCATAGCCACGGGGCGCGAAGTTGCCGCCGAACATCTTGATCTCACCGATGAAAGGTTCCACGTGTTGACTCTCCTCTGGCTCTGGTTTCGCGCGCCTGAAAGACTCAGCCGCACATGCAGGCTTGTTGTTGTCGATTCATGCCGGCCGATCGGTGTGGAACACGGCCTGGAGTACATGGCGCCCATCCGAGGTGGGCATGCCGGGGGTCAGCAGCAGCGCCCAGCCGTCCTCTCCCGGCCGCCCGACGCGGTACACCTCCTGGGGCAGGCTGTAGGGCAAAGGCAACGCGAAGTGGGCGTGGTAGCAGCAATGCCGGGGGGTCATGGCAATCCCCTCCTCGACCCCGATCAGTTCGATCGCCAGCACCTGCTCCGGCGAAAGCCAGAGGTGGAAGGGCTGGCCGACGGCCGCGCTCAGCAATGCAAAGGATGGCATCGAGTCCATGGGCAACTCCTCAGGACAGGCCGGCGGCACGCTGTGCAAGCACAGCCGTGGGCTGATGGGCGCGAGCGGGACGGCGCAACTTCAGGTACACGCCGTTTTCCCCCACCACCTCGAAGCCATGGCGGAAGTAGAGGCGCTGGGCCGGGTTGTAGGACTCCACATGCAGCCCCGCACTGAGGCCCTCGCGGTCGGCCCGTTCGAGAAAGCGGCCCAGCAACTCACCGCCGATGCCACGGCCACAGGCCTCGGGCAACAGCGCCAGGTCGATGATCTGCAGGTGGGTGTCGGTCCAGAGCAGGTAAGCGCGGCCCAGGGACTGGCCGGATGCCTCGATGACGTATTGCTCGGCATCGGGGTAATGCGCCTGGTAATAGCCGCGCTGGGCGTCGAATTGCTGGTCGAGGAAACGCTCGCAGGCGGCCTGGTCCCAGCCGGTGTGCTCCAGCTCGTGGGCACGGGTGGTGCCGTAGAGGATGCGCAGAAAGGAGTGGTCGGCTGAGGATGCCAAACGAAGCGTCAAAGTCTGAACAGACATACGGCGTGCGTCCCTGCCGGCTCCGGGAATAGAGCCTACAACGATGGTTAAAGTTTCCCTGCACGAAGCATAGACGAGGATTTCAGTTGGCCACCATCGAAAAATCACCATTCAGCGGTTTCTGCAATGAATGTGAAGCGGCATTCACAACTGACGGTGTGAGAGCGCCTCCAGCGCGTCATAGGGCGCCTTTGCCCAGCGTTCCACCGCCGCCCGCATGGCCTCGTCCGCTTCGCTGCGCTTGGCCTCGCCATCGGCGCTGAAGGCTTGCCCCGGACGCTTCGCATCGTGCCCGGCAATGGCCTGCAGGTGCGGCACGGCGGCCGGGTTGATCCCCAGCAGCGGGCCCAGGCGCCCCCATAGGGCGCCGGGCAGCTCGCGGTAGTTCAGGGCCACCGCCTCCCCGGCCGCGCACAGGTCGAGCCCGGCCTGCAGCAGTTGCCCGACCATCCAGGCCAGGTAGTCGCCGGGCTCCAGCGCCTCCCGCCCAGGCAGGCCATCCAGCCCGGACGGACCCAGCAGCCCCGGTACCGCGTGCAGACCTGGCTGACGCCGCTGGGACACCACCACCTCCAGCGGGTCGCGGTAGAGGAACAGGCACGGGACCTGCGGGTAGAGCCGGCGCAACAACTGGGCCTCGAAGAGGTTCCAGGCGTCCAGCTTGACCACCAGCCGGCGCTCGTCGCCACGGCGGCGCTGGCCATAGGCCGAGCACAACGCCCTTACCGCATCCGCCTGCCAGGCCGAAGCGCTGGGGTCGCGGTAGTGCGCCCGCAGCATGGCATCCAGCGACGGCGGCTCGGACAGCACCACATGCCCGGCCAGACCACGCAACAGTTGAGCCAGCAAGGTGGAACCGCAGCGGGAGGTGTGGAACACCAGTAGCGACGGTGCCAGTCCGGGGCTGCGGGCCTGCCAGTCGAACAACGCTTCAAGCCCGGTCTGACGCCGCAGGGCCTGGTTGAACGGCAGGCGCAACACCTCGTCCACGTCGTCGCTGAAGAAGGGGCGGGCCAGGGGCATGGTGCCGAACCAGGCCCAGTCCAGTTGCCAGGTGCCGGCCTCCTCGAAGGCACGGATCGGCAGCCACTCGGTGAAATCCAGGGCTGTCATCGCATGTTCCATTGCTGGCTCCAGGTCTGCCGCCCCAGGCGCATGGCCATGCGCACATCCGCCTCCTCGAACACCAGCCCAAGGGATTGCCCGGCGGCCACTGCATGGCGGCAGAAGTCGGTGGGGTCGGTGATCCGTTGCAGCGCATGGGCCAGTTCCGGGCGCTGCTGCACCTGCTCGTTGAACGCGGCGAAGGCCCGCACGCCCCGACTGGGCTGCAGTTTCGGCGTGGTCGCCAGGCCCTCGAAGAGGGCCTGGCGCAAGCGCGTATCCATCATGCAATCCAGCACCAGGTGGATGCGTGGGCCCGGACCGGGGTTGTCCACCCGGTGCGGGCGGGACAGGTCGATGAACCAGCACTCACCCGGCGCCATCGGCACCTGCCGGCCGTCCACCAGAAACTCCACACCGGGCGGGCTGAGCAGCGGTACGTGCAGGCGCAGCGGTCCTTCCGGGCTGCCCAGGTCGGGGTCGCAATGCTCGCGGATACTGGCGCCCGCGCCCAGGCGCAGCAGGCGCGCGCTGCGCAGGCCCTCGCCGAACCACTCGATGGCTGCCTGCCACGCCGGCTCGGCCTCGCAATGGGCGGTGCGGGATACCGGCCCCTGCCCCGGCGCCAGGGGAATCGGTGCATCCAGCGCTGCCACCAGATCCAGGCCGCTCCAGTCCCCCTGGTAATAGGCGGTGTTGAAGTGCGGCACCCAGGCCGTCGGGTCGATCCGCTCCAGGGCCGCCAGCAGCGGCGCCAGGTCGAAGCGCCAGGGCAGGCGGGAGCAGATCGGCAGGGTTACATCCATGGAACCTTCCTTGTCAGATGGGCTAGAAGCCGCTCTCCCTCACACCCAACGCCGCCATGCGGCGCCAGGCGAAGCCCAGCAGCGATTGCCGGCTGCCCTCCAGCACCACCACGCCGCGCAGCGGCTGGTCGGGGGGTGGCAGGTCCTGCAGCAGGCTGAGGCGTACGCCGTACTGAGCCTGCACCGGCTCGGCGCGTTGCTGGGCATTGCGTCGCACGGCCACCTGGCCGTGGTGGTCGGAGGCCAGGGCCTCCAGTTCGAGGAAGGCGACGCCGGTGGTGTCTACCTCATCCAGGCGCACCGGCAGGGCAGGCCGTGCCGGGTCGTCGGCGATGAAGCGGCCCTCGGCCCCCGGCGCCACGCGCCAGAGGCTCTCCTCGGCCAGGTAGCCGCGCAGGCGCAACCCGGGGGCGATCACCCGCGCCAGGGTCTCTCCGCTGTGCAGCCAGCGCCCCACCACCAGGTCCGGCTGCAGGTCGCGCACCACGCCGGCCAGGGGCGCGCGCAGTTGCAGGCGCTCGCGCTGGGCGGCCAGGCCGCGGTACTCAGCCACGGCCTCGGCCAGTTGCTGCTCGATCACTCCGGTCTCGGCGGCGGTCTCGCTGCGCCCGGCCTGACGCCGCAACTGCAACTGGAGGATGTCGATCTCGCGGCGGACGATGCCCTGGCGCGCCTCCAGGTCCGGTGACTCCAGCTCCACCAGCAGGGCGCCCTGCTCCACCGTGTCACCGTCCTTCACCCGCACCGCCTTGACCCGCGCGCCGATGGGCGCGTGCAGGGTGCCGGTACGCGAGGCCTCCAGCATGGCCGGCACATCCACCGCGTTACGCCAGGGCACCAGCAGCACCAGCAGCACCAGCCCCAGGGCCGAACCGGTGAGCAGTACCTTGCGCGGCTCGGCCTGGTCGCGGCGCTGCCACCATTCGCCGAACTCCTTCCAGATCGGCAGGCCGATGAACCACACCAGTTCCACCAGCATCAGAAAGATGCCGAGCACCTTGAAGAACAGGTGGTAGACCGTCAGCGCAATGCCGAAGAACAGCGCCGCACGCCAGATCCAGGCACCGTAGCCCCACACCAGCAAGCGCCGGCGCATGGCCTCGGGCCAGGGCTCGGGGGCCGGCTCGCCGTAGCCGAACAGCGCTTCGCGCAGGCGCCAGCGGCACAGGGCGAAGGCGCGGTTCTGCAGGTTCTCCACCTCCCACAGGTCGCTGAGCAGGAAGTAGCCGTCGAAACGCATGAAGGGGTTGAGGTTGATCGCCAGAGTGGTGATCCAGGTGGCGCTGGAGAGCATGAAGGCCGCGGTGCGCGCCGGCCCGTCCGGCAGCAGCGACCAGGCCGGCAGGGCCAGCACCGCCAGCACCAGTTCGGCCAGCACCCCGCCGGCGCCGATCAGCAGGCGCGAGCGGCGGTCCTGCACCCGCCAGGCGTCGCTGACGTCGGTGTAGAACATCGGCAGCAGCACCATGAACGCCAGCCCCATGCTCTGCACCCGGCAGCCGGCGCGCTTGGCCATGAAGGCGTGGCCGAACTCGTGGCAGAGCTTGGCGAAGGTCAGCGCGATGCCGAAGGCCAGGGCGCCGCCCAGGCTGAACAGATGCGGGAAGGTGGCCAGGTAGCGCTCCCAGTCCCGCGCCACCAGGAACAGCCCCAGCAGCAGGATCACCGGCAGCCCGCGCCGCAGCAGCCAGGGCCCGTTGCGCTCCAGCGCCGGCCAGGCGCGGTTGAGGAAGCGGTCCGGTCGCCACAGCGGAATGCGGAAGAACAGGTACTGGTGCAGCACCTGCTGCCACAGGCTGTGGCGCGTGCTGGCGCGCTTGAGGCTGTAGCTGGCGCGCTGCTCCGGGTCGAGGGCGGCGATCAGGTCGTGCCCACGCAAAAAGCGCAGCATCTGCTCCAGCTCGCCAGCCCCCAAGGGCGCACCCGGCTCGGCGTTGGCGGCTGCCAGCACCGCGCGGGGGTCGCCCAGGGACCAGTGGCGCAGCA
Organism: Pseudomonas sp. ENNP23; assembly: GCF_001728945.1. NCBI lineage: Bacteria > Pseudomonadati > Pseudomonadota > Gammaproteobacteria > Pseudomonadales > Pseudomonadaceae > Pseudomonas > Pseudomonas sp. ENNP23. Next base: position 8,130 of record NZ_LYSP01000055.1, on the reverse strand, counting down.
AGCGCACGGCCGCCGCACCGAGCTTGAAATAGCGGCCGCGCAGCGGGTCGGCGAGGGTCCACTGCGGCGCGCCTTCGCGGGTTGGCGCAGCGGCGGACAGCTGCAGGTCGGAACGCAGGGCCGGCAGCATCAGAAACCCAAGCCCTGACGCAGCGCGGCCAGAGGCCGGCGCAACAGGTAGTAGGCCAGCGGCGCGCGGTCACCGAACAGCTTGGCGGTGCCGCGCAGGCCGATGCGTGGCGGGGCATCGGCGAAGGCGGCATCGAGGCGATAGGCCAGTTGCCCGGCGGCGGTGGCCTGAGCCTCGTAGGCGGCGCGCTCCAGGCGCGCGTCGTGGCGGTTGAGCGGGTCGCTGTCGAGGAACAGCGCCACCTCGGCGCCGGGCTCCAGGGCGATGGCGTCCCCCACCGGCAGCTCGATGCGCAGCTCGGCCTGGGCCGGGTCGGCGATCTGCATCAGCCGCTCGCCGGTCTGCACCGGTTTGCCGGTGAGGCGCTCGGCATCGGCGAACACGGCAATGCCGGCGCGCTCGGCACGCACTTCGCTGCGCGCCAGCAACTGCCGGGCGTAGTCGCGCTCGGCGCGCTTCTGCTCCACGCGGGCGGCCAGCAGGTCGATGCGGGCGCTGGATTCGGCGTCGGCGAAGGCGCGCTGGCTGTTGGCCTTCAGCTCCGCTTCGGCTACCCCCAGAGCACGCTCGGCGACATCGGCCTGGGCCTTGAGGGTGGTGGCGTCGAAGCGCACCAGCAGATCACCGGCGGCGACACTCTGGTTGGGCTTGACGAGGAATTCGGCAATCACCCCGTCCAGCGGCGCAGCCACCACGCGGCCGCCCTGGGGCACCACTTCGGCGGGGGCCAGCACCGACTGGCGCACCGGCACCAGCAGCACCAGGGCCAGCGCGCCGGCCAGGGCCAGGAGCTTCTTCTTCGGCCAGCGCAGGCGCCAGGGCTTGCGCGGCTGCAGGGCCAGCCAGGCGTGCGCGTAGGTATCACCGAGCTGCACCAGCAGGGCCTGCTCGGCCTCGCTCCAGGGGGTGTCGCGGGCGATCCACAGGCCGCCGAACACGGCGCCCTGGCGATCCTTCAGCGGCAGCCAGACGGCGTGGGGGGCGGACAGCGCCTGCCAGTCGTCACGGCTGCTCTCGTCCAGGCTGCCGGGGTCGACCACGCCGGGCTCGCCCAACTGGCCCGCAGCCAGGCGCTGGGCCGCTGCCCGCTCGACGAAGGCGACGAAGGGGGCGTTGGGTTCCACCACGCTGATGCCGGTGAGGGCACGGACCCTGCCGGCGATCAGCAGCGCGGCATGGCGGTAGCCGAACAGGCCCTGGCCGTCGTTGACCATGGCGAAGGCCAGTTGCTCGGTCGTGCCAGCCTGCCGGGCCTGGGCCTGGAGGCCGAGGAAGACCGCAAAGACCCGTTCGGCGAAACCGGGCACCGGTGCGTTCATTGCGCCTCCGGGAAGCGCGCACTGCCGCTCATGCCGGCCACCAGGCCTGGCGTGTCCTCGGGCAGGCTGCCGATCAGCAGCAGCGTCTGGCTGCCTTCGTCGATGCGCGCGCCCAGGCGCTTGACCACGGCCTTGAGCGGCGTGCCGGTCTCGTCGGGGATGAATTCGAAGGGCTGGCCCGGCTTGAGGGTGCCGATCCAGCGCGAGGGCACCAGCAGGTGGATCTCCAGGGTGCGGTTGTCCACCACCTCCAGCAGCGGCGCGCCGCCAGGCACGCTCTCATGGGGCTGCACACGGCGGTTGACCACCTGGCCGTCGTAGGGCGCCTTCACCTGGCAGCGCTGCACCTGCACCTGATAGACCTGCGCTTCCGCCTGGGCCTGGGCCTGGCGGGCCTCGGCCAGGGCCACTTCGAAGCGCCCGACGGAGTTGAGGGCGGCCAGTTGCTGCTTGTTCTTCAGTTCCTCCCGGGCGGCACGGGTGGCAGCGCTGGAGGCGGTGAGCTGGGCCTGGTAGGCGCTGCAGTCGAAGCGCACCAGCACGTCGCCGGCCTTGAACGACTGGCCCTCGGCAAAGGGCATCTCGACGATGCGCCCGGCCAGCTCGCTGGACAACACCGCCTGGTTGCGGGCGCGCAGCACGCCCCGTGGCGAAGGTGCCGACACGGCGGCGAGGGAGGGGGCGGGGGCATCCAGCAACGGATCGTGGGCGGGGGGCTCGTCGGCCCAAGCGGCGGTCATCAACACCAGCGAACCCGCCAGCCCGTACATCAGGTGCTTCATAGCTCTGTCCCTAGATTCCAAGTGGTGCAGAGTCTAGGAGAGCGCTCGAACAATAGGAATCGGGTGTCGGAAAGATTCCGCACCCGATGACGAAGCATCACACCATCGCCAGGGACCGCTTGCGGGTGGGCGCCGGCCAGGCACGGTCGATCAATGCCAGGTCCTCGGCGTCCAGGCGCAGGGCGTGGGCGGCGGCGTTCTGCTCGATGTGCCGGGGCTCCGCCGCCTTGGGGATCACCATCACCCCGTCCTGGCGCAGGGCCCAGGCCAGGGCCACCTGAGCGGGGCTGGCGCCATGACGCCGTGCCACCTCCAGCAGCGCCGCATCCTTCAGCAGGGCCCCGCCCTGCCCCACCGGGCAGTAGGCCATGAGCGGCAGGCCCTCGGCCTGCTGGCGCGGCAGCAGGTCGAACTCGATGCCCCGCGCCTCGGGGTTGTAGAGCACCTGATTGGCGGCACAGCCGGGGGGCAGCGCGTCGAGGTCGGCGACGTCGAAGTTGGACACGCCCCAGCGGCGGATCAGCCCGCGCTCGCGCAACTGCTCGAAGGCGTCCACCGTCTCCTCCAGCGGGTGCTCGCCAGGCCAGTGCAGCAGGTACAGGTCGAGGTGGTCGGTGCCCAGGCGCCGCAGGCTGCGCTCGCAAGCCTGGGGGATGCCGCGGCGGCTGGCGTTCCAGGGGTACACCTTGCTGACCAGGAACACCTGGTCGCGACGCCCGGCGATGGCCTCGCCCACCACCGTTTCGGCGCCGCCCTCGGCGTACATCTCGGCGGTGTCGATCAGGCTCAGGCCCAGCTCCAGGCCCTGGCGCAGGGCGGCCACTTCGCGGGGGCGCTGGTCGGCGCGCTCGCCCATGTGCCAGGTGCCCTGGCCGATGGCGGGTACGCGGGTGCCGTCGGGGAAGGTGATTTCACGCATGGAGGGCGTCCTCGGGTTCGAAACGGATATCGTCGGCTGCCGCCAGGCGCAGCGGGTGCTGGGGCTGTATGAACTGTGCCCAGACCCAGTTGTGGTGCTCGACGATGGCCTCGGCGCGCTGGTGCGGGCGGTCCTTGGTGGTGTGACCGTCACGCACCAGGGTGACGCTGAAGCCCTCGCTGGTGGCGCGGCGGATGGAGGTATCGACGCAGAACTCGGTGGCGTAGCCCACCACCACCAGTTCGGTGATGCCGAGTGCTTGCAGGGTGGCCTTGAGCGGGGTCTCGAAGAAGGCATCGCAGGCGGTCTTGCGCAGCACCGGGTCGAGGGGGGCGCGCTCCAGGCCCGGGTGCAGTTGCCAACCGATGCAGCCGGGCTCCAGCTCGCTGCCCGCCTCACCGTCGTGCTGCACGTAGAGCACCGGGGCGCCGGCGCGGCGCGCGCGGTCGGCCAGGCGGTTGATGGTGGCGATCAGTTCGACGGCGCGCCACGGCTCCGGGTCGGCGAGGAACAGCCCCGCCTGCACGTCCACCACCAGCAATGCCTTGCTCATCGTCACTCCTTGTCGGTACGGGGATACAGGCTGGCGATAGTGCAGGCTGGTGCCAGACGGGTAAAGCCAGGCGTTCAGCCAGCGTCGTGGCGCAACTCCATCAACAGCGACAGCGGCATGCCGGTGTCCGGGTGGCAGGGTTCGCTCAGCCGCTCCAGCCGGTAGCCAGCCTCGGTCATCAGGCTGAACCAGCCCTGGACGGTGCGGAAGTACCAGGGCATCGGCTCGCGGAAGCCCTCGCCCAGGCCGGCAAAGGTCTCCAGGCGCCAACCATCCCGGTAGCCCTCGGGCCCGCAGGCGGTCATCGGGTGGACCGTCTGGATCACCAGGCGACCGTTGGGTTGGAGCAGGCGGGCCAGGGTCGCGAGGACCGGCTTGAGGTCCTCCTCCAGCAGGGAGAAGTTGCAGGCGATGACGTCGTAGTGGCCGTAGAGCCGGTAGTCCTGTTCGAGGCCTCGATAATCCTCCACCACGAACTGCCCGAAGCCCTTGCAGGCCGGGTCTTCCCGAGCGGCGTCGATCAGGTCCCAGGAGGCGTCCACGCCGACGAAGTCGACGCCCCGGTAGAACATCTCGCGGCACAGCCAGCCCTCCCCACAGCCCAGGTCGAGCAGGCGCCGGGGGGAGGACCGCATCAGGGCCTCGACCATGGCCGAGTCGGTGACCAACCGGCGGCTTTCGATGCGCCTGGTGCGGATGGCATCGACCCAGGCCTGGGCGTTGGCCCGCCAGCTGTCACGGATACGTTGGCTCGTCGAATCGGTCATCGCGCTCACTCCCGAAAAACGCGCCGAATGAAAGCACAGTGCGCCCCACCCTGCCCATGGTCGCCGGCCGATAGCAGCGCCCCGCCGTGCCGCCCTCCAGATACGCTGCGACGGACTAAGCTTGCAGCGAGAGCAGTCACCTGAGGCGGGTTCTCGGTCATGGGCGTTGCCTGGCAGTCCCACGTGTCATCGGCCCGGTTGTCTTCGCACAGCCTGGACCCGGTGGTCGCGCGCCGCCGGGCCCGCCGACTCAGCAACCGCATCGCCGCGTGGCTGTTCCTGCTGCTGGTGGCGGTGATCCTGGGGCTGCTGGTCCGCGAAGAAATGCGCCACGCCTGGCTGCAATCCCGCGAGATCAGCCGCTACGCCGCCACCCTGGACTACCGCCTGGGCGACGGCCCCAGCCCGGCCATCCTCTTCCCCCGCGACGGTCCCTTCGACAAGCGCCTGGGCTACGCCCACCTGCCAGCCATGCTGCAGCGCCTGGAGCAGCGCGGCTACGAGATCCACCAGCAGGTGCGCTTCTCCCCGGCGCTGCTGGCGTACACCGAACACGGGCTGTTCCCGCCCTACCGGGAGAAGGTCCAGGCCGGGCTGGACATCCGCGACTGCCGCAACCAACCGCTGTACAGCTTCCGCTACCCCCAGCAGCTCTACGGCGCCTTCGACGAGATCCCGCCGCTGCTGGTGAACAGCCTGCTGTTCATCGAGAACCGCCACCTGCTGGACGCCGCGCCCCTGGCCAACCCGGCGGTGGACTGGCCACGCTTCGCCAAGGCCGCCCTGACCCAGGCCGGCAGGGTGCTGGACATGCCCGGCCAGAGCGCCGGCGGCAGCACCCTGGCGACCCAGCAGGAGAAGTACCGCCACTCCCCTGCCGGGCTGACCCTTTCGGCCCGCGACAAGCTGCTGCAGATGGCTTCGGCCAGCGTGCGCGCCTACCAGGGCGGGCCGGAAACCCTGCCGGCGCGACGCCGCATCGTGCAGGACTACCTCAACAGCGTGCCGCTCTCCGCTGCGCCTGGTCACGGCGAGGTGCATGGCCTGGCCGATGGACTGCGGGTGTGGTTCGGCGCCGACTTCGAGCGCAGCAACCGCCTGCTGGGCCAGCCCCAGGACGAGCCCGGCGGCCTGGCCGAACGGGGCCTGGCCCTGCGCGAAGCGGTGGCGCTGATGATCGCCCAGCGACGTCCGTCCCATTACCTCGGGCGCGGCCGCGACGAGCTGGAAGCCCTCACCGACAGCCACCTGCGCCTGCTGGCTGGCGCCGGCGTGCTGCGGCCCGCCCTGCGGGACGCCGCCCTCGGCGCGCGGCTGGCCTTCCGAGACCTGAGCCAGGACCCTGCACTGGCACGGGTGGACGGCAACAAGGGCATCAGCCTGGCCCGCACCCGGCTGTCGAGCCTGCTGCAGATGCCCCTGTACGACCTCGACCGCCTCGACCTGGGCGCCCGCACCAGCCTCCAGGGCGAGCTGCAGCAGGCCGTCACCACCTACCTGCACGACCTCGCCGAACCCGCCTTCGCCCAACAGGCCGGGCTGCTCGGCGAGCGCATGCTGACGGCGGAGAAGACCCGCGACGTGCGCTACAGCTTCACCCTCTTCGAGCGCACTCCGGCGGGCAATCAGGTGCGTGTGCAGACCGACAACACCGACCAGCCGTTCGACATCAACGAAGGCAGCAAGCTGGAGCTGGGCTCCACCGCCAAGTTGCGGGTGCTGGCCACCTACCTGGAGTACATCGCCCGCTTGCACCAGCGCTACGCCGGGCTCGACATCAAGGCCCTGCGCGAGGTGAACGTGGACCCACAGGACGTGCTCAGCCGCTGGGCCCTGGACTACCTGGCCAGCCACCCGGACGCGCGCCTGGCGCCGATGCTCGACGCCGCCATGGAGCGCACCTATTCCGCCAGCCCGGCGGAGCGCTTCTTCACCGGCGGCGGGATGCACACCTTCGGCAACTTCCGCCGCGAGGACAACGGCCGCACCCCGACCCTGCGCGAGGCCCTGCGCGAATCCATCAACCTGCCCTTCGTGCGCCTGCTGCGCGACCTGGTGCGCCACGCCATCTACCGCCCCGACGGCGACAAGGCCGCCCTGCTGCGGGACGACCGCGACCCGCGCCGGCAGGGCTACCTGGACCTGTTCGTATCCCGCGAGAGCCAGACCTACCTGCTGCGCTTCTGGAACAAGTACAAGGGCAAGGACGCCGACGCCCGCATGGCCACCTTCCTCGACGGGCTGAACCCCTGGCCCGCCCGCCTGGCGGCGATCCACCGCTACCTGCAGCCCCAGGCCGACCGCGCCACCTTCGCCGCCTTCATGCGCGCGCGCCTGCCCGGCGAAGCCCTCGGCGACAAGCGCCTGGCGGAGCTCTACGACCGCTACGGGCCGGGCGCCTTCAACCTCAACGACCAGGGCTACATCGCCCGCGTCCACCCGCTGGAGCTGTGGCTGCTGGCCTACCTGCAAGGCCACCCGCAGGCGAGCTTCCGCGAGGCGGTCGAGGCCAGCGGCGAAGTGCGCCGCGAGGTCTATAGCTGGCTGTTCAAGTCCCAGCGCAAGAACGCCCGGGATTCACGCATCCGCACCATGCTGGAGGTGGAGGCCTTTCTCGACATCCACCAGCACTGGCGCCAGCTCGGCTACCCGTTCGACCACCTGGTGCCGTCGCTGGCCACCGCACTGGGCAGCTCCGGCGACCGCCCGGCAGCCCTGGCGGAGCTGATGGGAATCATCGTCAACGACGGCGTGCGCCTGCCGACGGTGCGCCTGGACGACCTGCACTTCGCTGCCGATACCCCCTACGAAACCCGGGTTCGGCACCAGGCCCATGGCGGCAAGCGGGTGATGCCCTCCGAAGTGGCCGCCACCCTGCGCGGGGCTCTCGCCCAAGTAGTGGACGGCGGCACGGCGCGCCGCCTGCAAGGCACCTTCCGCCTGCCCGATGGCCAGCCGCTGGTGATGGGTGGCAAGACCGGCACCGGCGACAACCGCCTGCAGACCTTCGGCCGGGGCGGCCAGGTGCTCGCCTCCCGGGCGCTGAACCGCACCGCGACCTTCGTGTTCTACCTGGGCCCACGCCACTTCGGCACGCTGACCGCTTACGTGGCCGGCGACGAAGCCTCGGGGTTCCGCTTCACGTCGGCGTTGCCGGTGCAGGTGATGAAGGGCATGGCGCCGTTGCTGCAGCCCTATCTGGAGCCCGGGCGTGCCACCTTGTGCCAGGCGCCGCTGACGGCGTTGGGGGTGAGGCAGTTGTAGAGAGCACCTCTAAAAACTACCTACGTTGTAATCGCGGCGTTAAAAACCGGCTCGTGCGCCAGTCCGATCAAAATGCTCATTTACACCACGTAAACTGCGCTTTTTCGCCTGTTTTGCCTTGCGCTGACTGTCTCGCCTACGTTTTTAGAGGTTCCCATTGGATGTCACGAAATCGGCAATCGCCTGATACGCCGAATCCCGGCGCAATAGAGGCAGCACAGCAGGGAGAGCCTTCTTGGTTTCTCTGTGTTACTACCAGCAGGGCAAAAGAAACAGGCAAGGGGGAGTGCTATTATCGATGGCCAACTAGGTCCCTGTGAGGTTTTGTCGCGCAATGGAAATCAAGCTTTCCGACAAAGATAAGAGACAGATCACGAGTCCGGATGATGTCTACGG
>NZ_LYSP01000054.1:0-32908 GCF_001728945.1 Pseudomonas sp. ENNP23 | reverse complement strand
GATCCTCATCCACCTGATCGCCAGCGGGGAGAAGACCGGCGCGCTGCCGCCGATGCTGGAGCGCGCGGCCCAGACCCTGTCGCGGGACATCGAGCGGCGCGCCCTGGGCATGACGGCGCTGCTGGAGCCGCTGATGATCGTGGTGATGGGCGGCGTGGTGCTGACCATCGTGATGGCCGTGCTGCTGCCCATCATCGAGATCAACCAACTGGTTCAGTGACCGCACACGGCGCTGTACCAATGGAAAAGCCCCGTCAGGGACGGGGCTTTCGGGGGAGGGTGCGTCAGGCGTTACTGGGTTCCGCCGTCTTGCTGCTGCGCCCGGTACTGCGCGGCGCCGGGTGGTGGTCATCGTCCTCGCACAAGGGGACTTCATTGCCGGCAGCGTCGTACAGCTTGCCGTTCTGGAAGTAGTCACCCTCGTTCAGGCAGGCGACGTCGGTGTAACGCAACTGGCGCTCGCGGCCGGCGGCGATGACCGAAGGCTGGTCGGGCGTGCCGGCGGTGAAGTGGTTGAACACCAGGTTCAGCACGATGGCCATGATCGCGGCGGAACTGATGCCGGAGTGGAAGATGGTTTCGAACCAGCCGGGGAACTGGTGGTAGAAGGTCGGCGCGGCGATGGGGATCATGCCGAAGCCGATGGAGGTGGCGACGATGATCAGGTTCATGTTGTTGCGGTATTCCACCTTGGCCAGGGTGCGGATGCCGCTGGCGGCCACGGTGCCGAACAGCACGATGCCGGCGCCGCCCAGCACGGAGGTGGGCACCGCCGCGATGATGCGCCCCATCACCGGCAGCAGGCCGAGGGTCACCAGGATCAGGCCGCCGGTGGCCACCACGTAGCGGCTCTTCACCCCGGTGACGGCCACCAGGCCGACGTTCTGGGCGAAGGCGCTCTGGGTGAAGGAGCCGAACACCGGCGCCAGGATGCTGGACAGCATGTCGGCACGCAGGCCGTCACCCAGGCGGCGGGAGTCCACCTTGGTGCCGATGATCTCGCCCACGGCGAGGATGTCGGCGGAGGTTTCCACCAGGGTCACCATGATGACGATGCACATGGAGATGATGGCGGCCACATGGAAGGTCGGCATGCCGAAGTGGAAGACCGAGGGGAAGGCCACCAGCGGGCCTTCGGACACCTTGGAGAAGTCCGCCATGCCCAGGGACATGGCCACCAGGGTGCCGATCACCATGGCCAGCAGGATCGACAGGCGCGAGATGGTGGCGCTGCCCACCTTGCTCAGCAGCAGGACCACCACGAGGGTGAGACCGGCGAGGCCGATGTTGGCCATGCTGCCGAATTCCGGCGACTGGCTGTTGCCACCCATGGCCCAGCGCGCGGCCACCGGCATCAGCGTCAGGCCGATGGTGGTGATGACCACGCCGGTGACCAGCGGCGGGAAGAACTTGGTGATGCGGGAAAACACCGGGGTGATCAACAGGCCGATGAGCGAGGCCGCCATCACCGCGCCGAGCACCGATTGGATGCCGCCACCTTCGCCGCTCTGGAGGATGGCGATCATGGTCGCCACGCCGGCGAAGGACACGCCCTGGACCAGGGGCATCTGGCTGCCGAAGAAGGGAACGCCAAGGGTCTGGAGGAGGGTGGCGAGGCCACCGGCGAAGAGTGAGGCGGCGATCAGCAGGCCGATCTCGGCGGGGGAGAGACCAGCGGCCTGACCGAGGATCAGCGGTACGGCAACGATGCCGCCGTACATGGTCAGGACGTGCTGCATGCCATACGCAAGGTTGGCGCCGACGCTGAGTTTTTCATCTTCCGGCCTTTGTGCTGCGGGCGCGGTCGTAGCGGTGTTTTTCATGGAGGTGCACTCACTTCTTGTCGTTGTGCGCGCACTGTAGTGCTTTTTGTCTCAATGTTTCCAGATGGTTGTATACATAAAATTCGGGACCCTGTGTGCGATTTTCGACCAGGCAGTCGACGCATTGGCGTAGGAGCGCTTGAAACCTGCGTTGCAGAGCGGATTCATCGAAAGCACCGGAAACCGTACATGGCCTTGAAGCTGGACGAACGGTCAGGAAAACAGGCGGGGAAGCCGCTCACCGATACGGGGAATGCGCTCGACACTGGCAGGAACGCCCTTCTAATATGCAAGGCCTTTCTTGCCTAAAGCCCCACCGATGACCGACGACTCCGCCACCTCCACGGCCGATCGCATCCTGATGCTGGTGAAGACCCGGGGCCCGCTGGCCACCGCAGAGCTGGCCCAGGAGCTGGAGCTGACCCCCGAAGCCGCCCGCCAGCAGGTGCAGAAGCTGGCGCAAGGCGGCTTGCTGGAAGGCCAGCAGGCGCCCATCAGCGGCGCTGGCCGTCCGCGCCAGCGCTGGGCGCTCACCGAGGCCGGCCACCGGCGCTTCCCCGATGCCCACGCGCAACTCACCGTGCAACTGATCGCCTCGGTGCGGCAGTTGTTCGGTGAGGAGGGCATGGACCGCCTGATCGGCCAGCGCGAGTGCGAAACCCGTGCGCTCTACCGTGAGGTCTGTCAGGCCGACAGCGTGGTCGGGCGCCTGCAGCAGCTCGCCGAGGTGCGCTCCCGCGAGGGCTACATGGCGCGGGTGGAGGCCGATGGCGCGGATTGGCTGCTGATCGAGGACCACTGCCCGATCTGCGCCGCGGCCACGGTCTGCCAGGGGTTCTGCCGGTCGGAGCTGCAGTTGTTCCGCGAGGTGATCGGTGCCGACGCCGAGGTGGAGCGCGAGCAGCATCTGCTGGCCGATGCCAATCGCTGCGTCTACCGCGTTCGCCTGAAATGAGCCTCGCGCCCGCCGTGATCGGGCGCGGGGTGGGTGGTCAACGCCGGGACGGGCGCTGGCGGAGGTAATCGAGCACGGCGGCCTGGTCACCGGCGAACTCGATGCGCGCGGCCTTGCCTTCGCGCTGGAAGGCGTACATCGGGTCGTAGTATTCCCGCAGCAGCCCTTCGATCCAGCCCCGGTGCAGGTCCACCTCGCCGCTGGCCTGCTGGCGTTGCAGCGCTTCGTCGAGGATCGCCGTCATGCGCTTGTGGCGCTCGCCCCCCAGGCGCTTGAGGATGTTGGCCATGCCCTGGCGCAGGCGCGCGGCGAACAGCTCGAAGCCGGCTTCGTCGCCGTGCAGGGCGACGAACTCGGCGCACAGGCCGATCACGTAGTCCCGCAGGATGCGCTCCACGCGGTTTCCGAAACTGTCGTCCAGCCACACCAGTGGGTACTGCTGCATGCCCTGGTACAGCTCCAGGGGTACGTTGCAACTGCCCACCACACGGCCCTCGTCCTCCAGCACGAACTGACCGATGCCGCTGTCGCGCTTGCGCAGCAGGTCGATGGCCAGGCCGTTCTCGAAGTCGATCTGCGCCGGCTGGGCGGTGGCGCGGCGGCCGAAGCTGGAGCCCCGGTGATTGGCGTGGCCCTCCAGGTCCAGGGCATTGCCGAGGGCCTGGATGACGTCGGTCTTGCCGGTACCGGTGAGGCCGCCCACCAGCACGAAGTCGCATTCGCTGACGGCGGCCTGGAGGGTCTCGATGAGGAAGGTCCGCATCGCCTTGTAGCCGCCGGTGACGCGCGGGTACTGGATGCCGGCCTCGTCCTTCAGCCACTGCTGGACGATCTGCGAGCGCAGCCCGCCACGGAAGCAATAGAGGTAGCCATCGGGGTGGGCCTGGGCGAAGGCGGCCCAGGCTTCGATGCGGGCGGCCTTGGTGGCGCCGCTGACCAGTTGGTGGCCCAGGGCGATGGCGGCTTGCTGGCCCTGCTGCTTGTAGCAGGTGCCGACCTTCTGCCGCTCGATGTCGGTCATCAACGGCAGGTTGACCACACCGGGGAACGCGCCCTTGGCGAACTCCACCGGTGCACGGGCGTCCATCATCGGCACGCCCTCAAGGAACAGACGGCGGTAGTCGGTGGTGTTTTCGCGCATCACGCCACCTCTACCGCGTGGCTCTGTCGCTCGGCCAGTTCGCCGATGGGCGCCAGGTCCAGGCCCAGTTCGCGGGCCACGGCGAGGAACTCCGCTTCGCCCTCCGGGGCCACTGCCACCAGCAGGCCGCCACTGGTCTGCGGGTCGCAGAGCAGGTGGCGACGGGCCTCGTCCAGCGGGGCGATGCGCTCGCCGTAGCTGTCGAAGTTGCGCAGGGTGCCGCCGGGGATGCAGCCCTCGGCCAGGTAATGCTCCACGCCGGGCAGGCGCGGCACCGCGTCGTAGCGGATGCGTGCGGTCAAGCCGCTGCCGTCGGCCATTTCCACCAGGTGGCCGAGCAGGCCGAAGCCGGTGACGTCGGTCATGGCGTGGACACCGACCAGCTTGCCGAAGCGGCTGCCGGGGCGGTTCAGGGTGCACATCCAGTCGCGGGCCAGGTGGCGGTCCTGCTCGCGCAGCTTGGACTTCTTCTCCGCGGTGGTGAGGATGCCGATGCCCAGCGGCTTGGTCAGGTACAGGCGGCAGCCGGCGATGGCGGTGTCGTTGCGCTTCATGTGGCGCTTGTCCACCACGCCGGTGACGGCCAGGCCGAAGATCGGCTCGGGGGCGTCGATGGAATGGCCACCGGCCAGGGGGATGCCGGCCTCGTCGCACACCGCGCGGCCGCCACGGATGACTTCACGGGCGACCTCCGGCGGCAGCACGTTCACCGGCCAGCCGAGGATGGCGATGGCCATCAGCGGGTCGCCGCCCATAGCGTAGATGTCGCTGATGGCGTTGGTGGCAGCGATGCGGCCGAAGTCGAAGGGGTCATCGACGATGGGCATGAAGAAGTCGGTGGTGGAGACCACCCCGCGCTCCTCGTCCAGGGCGTAGACCGCCGCGTCGTCGCGGGAGGCGTTGCCCACCCACAGGCGCGGGTCCAGGTTCTGCGCGCCGCTGCCGGCGAGAATCACTTCCAGCACCTTGGGGGAGATCTTGCAGCCGCAGCCGGCGCCGTGGCTGTACTGGGTCAGGCGGATGGGTTCGCTCATGTCGCACCTCACTGAAATCGTGGCGGCGGATTCTATCAGGCCGCCGGGAAACTCACCGGGTTGCCGCCGAGGTGCCTGGAGCACCCTGTGGATGCCTGTTCAAACCTGAGCTGCGGTTTCCTGGGGGCACCTGGCATGGATTGTTTCGCCCAGGTTTTCCAAAAGCCCCCGGCAACACTGGCCTTTGCGCCCGCGATTCCTATAATTCCGCCGCGGCGCCCGCAGTGGCCGCCCATCTCCCCCCGATCTTTCCGCTATTGAACCGGAGAATCTGCATGCTCAAGCGCACCCTGGCCCTCGTTGCCGGCCTTGCCCTGTCCTGTTCCGCCCTGGCCGTGCAGGCCGCCGAAACCCTGCGGGTCAGTGCCATCCCCGATGAAGCGCCCACCGAGCTGCTGCGCAAGTTCAAGCCGCTCGGCGCCTACCTGGAGCAGCAACTGGGCATGAAGGTGCAGTTCGTGCCGGTGGCCGACTACCCGGCGGTGGTCGAGGCGCTGGCCACCGACCGCCTGGACCTGGCCTGGCTCGGCGGCTTCACCTTCGTCCAGGTGCGCCTGAAGACCGGCAATGCCATCCCCCTGGTCCAGCGCGAGCAGGATGCCCAGTTCACCAGCAAGTTCATCACCGCCAACCCGGAGGTGAAGAGCCTGGCCGACCTCAAAGGCAAGAGCTTCGCCTTCGGTTCGGTGTCCTCCACCTCCGGCAGCCTGATGCCGCGCTTCTTCATGCTCAAGGACGGCATCAAGCCCGAGAGCTTCTTCAGCCGCGTGGCCTATTCCGGCGCCCATGACGCCACCGTGGCCTGGGTCCAGGCCGGCAAGGTGGACGGCGGTGTGCTCAACGCCAGCGTCTGGGAGAAGCTGGTGGCCGCCGGCAAGGTGGACACCGCCAAGGTGCGCGTGCTCTCCACCACGCCGACCTACTACGACTACAACTGGACCGTGCGCGGCACCCTCGACCCGGCTCTGGCCGAGAAGATCAAGGCCGCCTTCCTCGCCCTCGACCCGGCCAACCCGGAGCACAAGGCGATCCTCGATCTGCAGGCCGCCAGCCGCTTCATCGAGACCCAGCCCGAGAACTACAAGGGCATCGAGGAGGCCGCCCGGGCCGCCGAACTGCTGAAATGACCGTCCGCCTCACCGGTGTGGGCCTGCGCCTCGGCCAGGTCCGCGCCCTGGACGGCATCGACCTGCACATCGAGGCCGGCGAGCGGGTGGCGGTCATCGGCCCCTCGGGGGCCGGCAAGTCCAGCCTGCTCAACCTCCTGGCCACCGCCCTGCAACCCGATAGCGGCACCGTGGAGCTGCTCGGCGAGGCGCCCTGGCGCCTCGCCGGCCGCGCACGCCAGCGCCTGCGCACCCGCATCGGGTTGATCCACCAGGCGCCGCCGCTGCCTTCGCGCCAGCGGGTGGTCACCGCCGTGCTCGCCGGGCGCCTGGGGCGCTGGGGCACCCTGCGCGGGCTGGCCAGCCTGCTGCACCCACGGGATGTGCCCGGTGCCCGTGCGGCCCTGGCCACCCTCGGCCTGGCGGACAAGCTCTTCGCCCAGTGCGGCCAGTTGTCCGGCGGCCAGTTGCAGCGCGTCGGCATCGCCCGCGTGCTGTACCAGCAACCCGAATTGCTGCTGGCGGACGAGCCGGTTTCGGCCATGGACCCGGTGCTGGCCGATCACACCCTGGAGACCCTCTGCCGCCATGCCGGCGAGCGCGGCGTCACCCTGGTGGCCAGCCTGCATGCCGTGGAGCTGGCCCTGGCGCACTTTCCCCGGGTGATCGGCGTGCGCGACGGCCGGCTGGCCTTCGACCTGCCGGCCGCCCAGGTCACCCCCGAGCGCCTGGACGCGCTCTACGCCAACGCCGGCATCACCTCGCCACAGGCCGCCGGTTTAGTGCCCGCCCCGGTGCAGATCCCCCGATGCTGAGCCGCGACACCCGCGATCCGGCCTTTGTGCCGCGCCTGCTGCTGGGGCTGGTGGCGCTTCTGGTGCTGTGGCCGGGCATCCGCCTGGCCGAACTGGACCCGCGGGTGCTGTTCCAGGCCGACAGCCGCCAGGCCATGGGCAGCTTCCTGGCCGGGTTCTGGCCGCCGGCCCACGGCGCCGAGTTCCTTGAGTTACTGCTGGACGCCACCCTGCAGACCCTCGCCGTGGCCACTGCGGGCATGGCCCTGGCGCTGCTGCTGGCGGTGCCCATGAGCCTGCTGGCCAGCCGCGCGCTGTCGCTGTCGGCCGCCTCCCGCAGCGGTCGGCCCAGCCCCCTCGGGCTGGTGCTGCGCTGGCCGGTGCGGGCCTTGCTGGTGTTCCTGCGCAGCGTGCCGGAGATCGTCTGGGCGCTGCTGTTCGTCCGCGCCGTGGGCCTGGGGCCGACCGCCGGGGTGCTGGCCATCGCCATCACCTACAGCGGCATGCTCGGCAAGGTCTACGCGGAAATCTTCGAATCGGTCGGCCAGCGGCCTGCCCATGCCCTGATGCAGGCCGGCGCCGGGCGCCTGTCGGCGTTCTTCTACGGCATCCTGCCCAGCGCCGCCGGCGAGCTGGTGTCCTACACCGTGTACCGCTGGGAATGCGCCGTGCGCGCCTCGGTGGTGATGGGCTTCGTCGGTGCCGGCGGGCTCGGTCAGCAGATCGACCTGTCGATGCGCATGTTCGCCGGTGCCGAGGTGGCCAGCATGCTGCTGACCTTCCTGCTGCTGGTGTGGCTGGCGGACCAGTTGAGCCGCCTCTTGCGCGGGAGGCTGGCATGAAGCGGGTGGTCGACCTGGCCATCGTCCTCGCCCTGCTGGCGGCCGTGGTGGGGTCGTTCCGCTACCTCGGGCTCGACCTTCAGGCGTTGCTGGGGGAGGGCGTGGGTGGGCAGATGGCCGACTACGCCCTGCGCTTCCTGCGGCCGGACCTGGGCCTGGAGCACCTCCAGGCGGTAGGCCGGGGAGCGCTGGAAACCCTGGCCATGTCCGGCCTGGGCACGCTCCTGGCCGCGCTGCTCGGCCTGCTCCTGGCACTGCCCGCCGCCGGGCGCTTCGGCTGGCCGGGCAAGGCCCTGGCGCGGCTGCTGCTCAATGCCCTGCGGGCCATTCCGGAGCTGGTGTGGGCCGCGCTGATGGTGCTGGCGGCCGGCCTCGGCCCCAACGCCGGGGCCCTGGCCCTGGCGGCGCATACCGCCGGGGTGCTTGGCCGGCTGTTCGCCGAGGCCCTGGAGAACGCCCCGCCGGAGCCTGCCGATGCGATCCGCCTGCAGGGCGGCAGCCACCTGGCGGCCTTCTGCTACGGCACGCTGCCCAACCTCTGGCCGCAGTTGCTGGCCTACATGCTGTACCGCTGGGAGAACAACATCCGCATGGCCAGCGTGCTCGGCTTCGTCGGCGCCGGCGGGCTGGGGCAGATGCTCTACACCACCCTCAGCCTGTTCCAGGAGCGCCAGGCCAGCACCGTGATCCTCGCCATGTTGGCCCTGGTGCTGCTGGTGGACGCCCTCAGCGACCGCATGCGCCAGCGCTGGGTAAGGGCCTGAGACGCCATCAATAAAGATGCTTGAGGTCGTGGCGGACCACGGCGTCCACCACCAGGGTGGTGGCCTTGCCCAGGAGGCCGGTGCCGTTCATGTGCTCGGCCAGCATCTTCGGGAAGGACGGGATGGCCGCAGGCGACAGGTGGGTTTCCGTGCGCCACAGCCCAGCGGCCACCAACTCCGGGGCCTCGACGAAGGCGAAGCGCTCCACCTCCAGCAGCGTACCCAGCACCGGCGCCTTGCCGTTCACCGACAGCGGGCCCAGCAACCCCGGGTCGGCGCTCACCTGGGCGCGGCCGGTGACGCTGAGCACGGTGGACGCACCCGGTAGCAGGAAGGCCAGCTTCACTTGGTCGCTGCTGAGGATGTTGCTCAGCGACACCGCCACCTTGTTGCCCGGTCGCTCCGGGATCAGCAGCCGGTGCCCGTCCAGCACACCGACGAAACCGTCGGGATCGCCGCGTGGGGACAGCTCGGTGGCACCCTCGGCGTTGCGGGTCAGTATCAGCAGGTACGGCGAGCGGGCGATGAAGGCCTGCGCCGCCTCCGAGAGCGCCCCTTCGCCCTGGCCCATCGGCCACGCCGACCGGCTCTCCCGTGGGGTCCAGAAGTCGGCCCGCACCATGGCCCGCGAGCAGTGCAGGAACAGCGCGTCGGCGCAGAACTCCAGCAGCAGGCCGGCGTCTTCCTGCTGCGTGTGGCAACGCCCGTTGGCACGCAGGGCAAAGCCGATGCCCGGCATGATGAAGAGCAGGCTGCACGCCCTGGGTGCCTGGCTGGCTACTGGTGGCAGCAGGGCCGGCCAGGCCATGCGGATGCGGGTGCCCTCGGCGTGGATCACCGGTGTGGCGCACAGGTCGAGAAAGGCGATGGGGCTGTCGCTGCCGGCCAGGCCGACGACGCAGACGCTGGCGTTGCGGATGACGGTCAGGCAGTGGTCGTCGATCGTCGGTTGCAGGCGTTTCTTCATCAGGGCAGGCGGTTCGGCGATCAGCGTGCGCAGGGCGCCGAGGGATTCGATGCGGTGACGGGGCATGGGGCGACTCCTCGTGAACGGGTGTCCCGATGCTAGGAGCAGCCTGCCGGCAGGGGCATGGCAGCGGGTTTCAATCCACATGGCGTTCGGTTGCATTCCTGCGCCGCCCTGAAGGAGCGATCCCTGGCGGAGGCCGTCGCGGGGCGTTACTGTCCGCCCAGGAAAAAGGACTGCGCCTGCCATGAGCCCAACCCGCGTTTCCGCTCTCGCGGTACTCGATCTGCATGACCTGCTGCTGCAACTGGGCGCGGTCGACGACGCCCAGCTGCAAGCCGCCGGCCTCTCCCGCGAGGGGCTGCTGGCGGGCTGCGACCCGCTACGGCCACTGCCGGAGCAGCGCCTGGACGAGTCGCTGCTGCGGGGCCTGTGGCAACAGGCCGCGAGCCACCCGGCGCTGCCCCACGTCGGGCTGCTGGTGGGGCTGGCGTTCAACCCGGAGCGGCGCGGTCTGCTGGCCAGCCTGCTGTTCCAGTGCGCATCGGTGGGCGAGGCGCTGTCGACCTTCCTGTGCCATGGCGCGCTGATGAACCCCTCCGAACAATGGCAGGCCCATGACACTGGCGACAGCCTGTGCCTGGAGCTGGCGTTCGCCGCCGGGCGCGGCTATCCCCAGGCCGCGGTGGAGCGCAGCCTGGTGGCACTGGTGCGCTGGGGGCGCGAGCTGGCGGGGGACGGCTTCGTACCGGATCGGGTGGAGTTCGCCTGCCCGCGCCCGGCCTATGCGGAGCGCTTCGTCGATGCGTTCGGCATTGCCCCGCAGTTCGGGTGCGCCGCCAACCGCGTGTACCTCTCTGCCGGGCAGGTGGCCAGCCCGATCCGCAGCGCCAACCCCTACCTCAAGGCGTTGCTGGAAGCCCGCGTCCAGGAGGCTCAGGAGCAGCTCCGGGCGGAAACCGACCTGGTCGAGCGGGTCCGTCTGCTGATCCGGGCCGACCTGGCCAGCGGTCCGGGCGTGGACGCGCTCTGTGCCCGCTTGCACCTCAGTCGGCCGACGCTCTACCGGCGCCTGCGGGAGCAGGGCACCGGCTTCGCCGAGCTGCTGGAGGAGGAGCGCAGCCGTGTCGCTTTGCAGCAGGCCCGTGAAGGCGTTCCCGTGCAGGCGATCAGCGAGGCGCTGGGATTCAAGGACGTGAGCACCTTCCACCGGGCCTTCCGCCGCTGGTTCGGCCATTCACCCGGCGCGGCACGGCAGGTGCGGTCGATGGACTGAAGAAAGGCCCGGTCACCCTCGGCGAGCTGAGGTAGCTCAGCCGCCGCGCTGCTTCTTCAGTTGCGCGTCGAAGGCGGCCTCGGCTTTGTCGGCGTAGGCCTTGCAGCTCATGGGGGACGTGTTGGGGTGCTCGGCGTTGGTGTAGTCCCAGCCGCTGGCCTCGGCGTGCGGGGTGATCAGCAGGTCGCAGGGCAGGGCGCGGACGGCGGCGAAGCCGCTGCGGAAGGCCTCGGCGATCTTCGGGAAACGCGGGTTCATCCACAGGCTGTAGCCGGGGGCGCTCAGGCTGTCGCTGTAGGCGATGCGCAGGGGCTTGCCGTCGCGGCGGTCGGTCCAGGTCCAGCTCAGGCTACCGGGGGTGTGCCCGGGGGTGAAGTGGGCGGTGAAGGTCATGCCGCCCAGCTCCACCGTTTCGCCGTCCTGCACCAGGCGGTCCACCTGCACCGGGGCGAAGACCATGTCGTCGCCGAAGTGGATGTCCTGGCTGTCGCCGCGCTGCAGCAGCACGGCCGATTCGGCGTTGCTCACCAGTTGCGCGCCGGTGGCCTTCTTGATGGCGGCCAGCGGGCCGACGTGATCGATGTGGGCGTGGCTGTGCAGGATCAGCTTGAGGTCGCCCGGCGCCACGCCCAGCTCGCGCATGTTGGCCAGCAGGTGGTCGGCCACCTGGGGCATGCCGCCGTCCAGCAGCACGGCGCCTTCCGGCGTCTTCACCAGCAGCGCGGTGATGCTGGCGGTGCCGATGTGCCAGGTGGTGTCGGCGATGCGCAGCGGCGCCACTGGGGTCAGCCAGGCGGCCGGGGCGGTGTAGGGCTGCAGTTGCGGCAGGACGGCCTGGGCGGCCACGGCGGGCTGGGCCAGCAGCAGGGCGAGGCCGAGGGGGATCAGGGTACGCACGGGGCAGTCCTCGGAAAATAAAAGGGCGCCATTCTGACTGCCTGGTCGCGCAGGTCAATGCCTGTCGACTGGCCAGCCTGTCGGAGCGTGCCGCGCATCGCCTGTAACGCGAATGAGACAGTTGTCACAGGATGGCAACCTGACATTGCTTCAATGGCCGCCATTCAACGGGCTCGGGGGAGTCGCCAATGGCAGCCGAAAATGCGCTGGAACGCCTGCTCAGACCAGTGGCGGCGCTGCCATCGAGCCTGAGCATCAGCGACGTGGCGGACCAGTTGCTGGCCCCCGAGCACCGCCGCTTTCTATCCCTCCCGGTGGTGGAGGACGGCCGGCCCATCGGCCTGGTGAGCCGCTACACCCTGCAGGACATCTTCATGCAGCGCTTCGGCCGCGACCTCTGGGGCCGCCGCCCGGTGGCCGACGTGATGAACGCCGAGCCCCTGGTGCTGAGTCTGGACAGCAACCTGGAGCAGGCCGCCAAGCAGGTCACCGCCGGCCTGCAGTACCCCATCACCGAAGACTTCATCCTGGTGGACGGCGACGGCCTGTACCGCGGCCTCGGCACCGTGCTCGACCTGCTCAAGGCCATGGAGCTGCGCATCGCACAGCGCAACCGGGTGCTGCGCCAGGCCCTGGTGGACCTCAAGGAGTCCCAGGCACAACTGGTGCAGTCGGAGAAAATGGCCTCCCTCGGACAGATGGTCGCCGGCGTCGCCCATGAGCTGAACACCCCGCTGGGTTATGTGCGCAACAACGTGCAGTTGCTCGACCAGCTCAGCGCTCCACTGGTGGAGCTGGCCCGCAGCCAGGCCGCGCTGGCCGACTGCCTGGCCGACCCGGCCTGCGACGAAGCGCGCCTGGCCCAGGCCTTCGAGGCCGCCGCCGTCATGCGCGAGCAGGCCGCTCCCGAACAATTGGCGGATGATCTGCGGCAACTGCTCGACGACACCCTCTACGGCCTCGGCCAGATCGGCGAGCTGGTGGTGGGGTTGAAGGATTTCGCCCGGCTCGACCGCGCCATGGACGAGGCCGTGGACCTCAACGACTGCGTGCGCAGCGCCTTGCTGATTGCCCGCAACCACATCAAGGACAAAGCCGAGGTGGTGCTGGGTCTGGGCGAACTGCCCGCCGTCAGCGCCGCGCCTTCGCAGATCAACCAGGTGCTGCTCAACCTGCTGACCAATGCCGCCCAGGCCATGGTCGGCCATGGCCGCATCCAGATCCGCAGCTGGGCCGAAGGCGACTGGGTGTGCGTCTCGGTGCAGGACAGCGGCTGCGGCATGGCTCCCGAGGTGGCCCGGCGCATCTTCGATCCGTTCTTCACCACCAAACCGGTGGGCGAGGGCACCGGCCTGGGCCTGTCCATCAGCTACAAGATCATCCAGGACCACGGCGGCAGTATTCGCGTGGCCTCTGAACTGGGGCGCGGCACGCGCTTCCTCATCCGCCTGCCGACTGCGCAGGCCCGCGCCCTGAAACGGAGTGCCTGAGTCATGACATCCGCCATCCGCATCCTGTTCGTCGACGACGAGGAGCGCATCCTGCGCAGCCTGGCCATGCAGTTCCGCCGGGACTACCAGGTGGTCACCGAGAACGACCCGCTGCGCGCCCTGGAGCGTCTGGCGCGGGAGACCTTCCACATCGTGGTCAGTGACCAGCGCATGCCGCAGATGAACGGCGCCGAGCTGCTGACTCAGGCCCGCGAGATCGCCCCGGACTGCCTGCGCATCCTGCTCACCGGCTACTCCGACCTGGATGCGGCGGTGGAGGCGCTGAACAGCGGCGGCATCTTCCGCTACCTGACCAAACCCTGGGACCCGCAGGAAATGGCCTTCACCTTGCGCCAGGCGGCAGAGATCGCCGCCCGCCCGCAGGCCGCCGCGGCCAGCACGCCCAGCGCGGAACCCCGTGGTCTGAGCGTGCTGTTGCTGGACGAAGACCCGGAGACTCTGGCGAGCGTTGCCGACTTCTGCATGGCTGGCGGCCACCGGCTGCTGCGGGCCTACAGCCTCACCGAGGCCATCGGCCTGCTGAACGAGGAGGGCGCCGACCTGCTGGTGAGCGACCTGCGCTGTGGCGGCGAAGACACTGCGCCGTTGCTCAAGTCACTGGCCCAGGCCCACCCGCGCCTGCTCAGCCTGGTGGTGACGCCGTTCCGCGACACCCAGGCGCTGCTGCAACTGGTGAACGAGGCGCAGATTTTCCGCTACCTGCCCAAGCCGATCCGCCGGGGGCTGTTCGAGAAGGGCCTGAAGGCGGCTGCCGAGCAGGCGCGCAACTGGCGCGAGCAGCCGGCCCAGGTGCCGGCGCGGCAGGCCGAACTGCCGCGCGAGGCGCGGGAGAAGGAACGGGTGGGGAGCCTGCTGGGGATGCTCGGCCGGCTGCGCGAGCGCCTCAGCGCCTGAGGCAGGCGCTTGCGACAGGCCTTGCGCAGCAGGTGCAGGAGGGGGTTCCGCTCGACGTCGTCGAGGGCCTGTATCGAAACGCCATCGGTCGGAAAACACCGTTTCATGCGGGACGCAGTGCGTCCTTCATCCCGATGCCTTATCCCCCATCGGCTCTGACCGGATCGACAACCTGGCAGCGGCCATCCGGCGCGTTGAAAACGCAGGTGTTCCTCCGGCCTCAGGCCGGAGGAGCGCCCTTGGAGGCCGGGGCGAGATCGGGTCTTTTCCATCGGGGGTTGTCTCCGTCTCGATATCGGGATGACGAAGGTATGGAGCGGAGCTGCCGGGACGGGTTCAAAGCTCCTGACCACGGGCGCAGTGATGCGGGTTGGTTGATACCAGCGCGCCATCAATGGGGGCCGCTCGTCGGGCAGGCTCACCACGGCGCTCTCGTCCCCTGTCTGCCGACAGGCGTCCCGTGTGGCCCTTCGAGCAGCATCCCTGCGGAACCGGCTAGTGCACCGTTCGATCAGCGTGCAGTTCAGGAATGACGGCTGGGAGACTCAGGAGAGGCTCTGCCGTACCCGGCAGCGGGGCCTTCACCGAGATTCCCTGACGCTGATCCTGTGCTGGTCTTGACCAGTCATGCCATCCGCCTCCTGGCCCAGGCACCTTGCCCGGGGAGCGCTGGGTGCGCCGTGAGGTGCCCCCCTAGAAGCAGTTGAACGGCCTGTCAAGAGATGAGTGGCCTAGACCAGAAAATCGCATCCGAAGTGTGACGCAGTTGGCGCATGTGCCCATTGCAAAACCGCCTGAAACCAAAGCGTCTTTTTCCCTCTCTAGCGTCGTCGGAGTTCGAACAGCCTGCTGCCGAGTGGTCATGGACGCTCTCTGCAGCCCTGTGCAACCCCTATGAACTGGTGAGTTTCTCGATGATTTCCAAAAGCAGAAGAAGCTTCATCCGCCTGGCGGCAGGTACGGTGGGTGCCACCGTTGCCACCAGCATGTTGCCCCCCAGCATCCAGGCGGCCCTGGCCATCCCGGCACACCGGCGCCACGGCAACCTCAAGGACGTCGAGCACGTGGTGATCCTGATGCAGGAGAACCGCTCGTTCGACCATTACTTCGGCACGCTCAAGGGTGTGCGCGGCTTCGGCGACCGCATGCCGATCCCGCTGCCCGACGGCCAGCGCGTGTGGCACCAGAAGGGCAGCAAGGGCGAGGTCCTGCCGTACCACTTCGACACCCGCACCACCAGCGCCCAGCGCGTGGACGGCACCCCGCACACCTGGCCCGACGCCCAGCAGGCGTGGAACGAGGGGCGCATGGACAAGTGGCTGCCGGCAAAGACCGAGCGCTCCCTGGGTTACTACAAGGAGCAGGACATCGCCTTCCAGTTCGCCCTGGCCAACGCCTTCACAGTCTGTGACGCGTACCACTGCTCGTTCCAGGGCGGCACCAACCCCAACCGCCTGTTCCTCTGGACCGGCACCAACGACCCACTCGGCCAGCACGGCGGCCCGGTGACCACCAACGACCACGACAGCAACGGCCCGGTGGAGCAGGGCTACACCTGGACCACCTACCCGGAACGGCTGCAGGCCGCTGGCATCAGTTGGCGCGTGTACCAGGACATGGCGGACAACTTCTCCGATAACCCGCTGATCGGCTTCCGCCAGTACCGCGCGGCCGGGCCGGACTCGCCGCTGATCGTCAATGGCCTGAGCACCTGGAAACTGGATGCGCTGAAGCGCGATGTGCTCGCCAATACGCTGCCGCAGGTGTCGTGGATCGTGGCGCCGGCCAAGTACTCCGAGCACCCCGGCCCGTCGAGCCCGATCTGGGGCGCCGAGTACACCGCCTGGGTGCTGGACGCGCTCACCGCCAACCCGGAGGTGTGGAGCAAGACCGCACTGCTGGTGATGTTCGACGAGAACGACGGCTTCTTCGATCATGTGGCCCCGCCCGCCGCGCCGGGCCTCAACGCCGACGGCACGCTGAACGGCAAGACCACTGCCGACGCAACCCTCGAATGGCACACCAAAGGCGACACTCGCCACCGCAACCAGCCCTACGGCCTCGGCCCGCGCGTGCCCATGTATGTGATCTCGCCCTGGAGCAAGGGCGGCTGGGTCAACTCCCAGGTGTTCGACCACACCTCGGTGATTCGCTTCCTCGAGCAGCGCTTCGGTGTGATGGAGCCCAACATCAGCCCCTGGCGCCGTGCGGTGTGTGGCGACCTGACCTCGGCCTTCGACTTCAGTCACCCGGACAACGGGCCGCTGCCGGGGCTGCCGGACACCAGCCAGGCCGATGCGATCGTCGCCAGCCAGGTGAAGCTGCCCAAGCCGAAGCCGCCGGCGGTGGCTGCAATGCCCAAGCAGGAGATGGGCCTGCGTCGTGCCCGGGCCTTGCCCTACGAGCTGGGCGTGCATGCCCGCTACCGCGTCCGCGAGGAAGCCCTGAGCCTGACCTTCGCCAACACCGGCAAGGCCGGCGCGGTGCTCCAGGTCTATGACCTGCTGGACAGCGTCCGCGCGCCGAGACGCTACACAGTGGGTGCTCACCGGCGCCTGCATGACCGCTTCACGGGGGATGCCAGCGGCGACTACCACCTGGAAGTGCACGGCCCCAACGGCTTCCTGCGGGTGTTCCGTGGCAATCTGCGGGTGGCCGCTGCCGACCGCAGGGCGCCGCAGCCCGAAGTGCGCATCGACCATGACCCGCTGCTTGGCAGGTTGGTGGTGCAACTGATCAACCGGGGTCTCAAGCCCCTGCGCATGACCGTGAAGGACAACGTCTACTACCGGGGCGAGAGCCAGACCCTGAGCGTCGCCCCAGGCCAGCGCCGTGAGGTGCGTTATTCGCTGCGCAGCAGCGGCAACTGGTACGACTTCAGTGTCAGCGCGCAGGGTGTGGAGGGCTTTTTGCGGCGATTCAGCGGCCACCTGGAAAACGGCCGGCCGAGCTTCAGTGATCCGGGGATGGGGCTGGGCACCTTGACCTTCTGAGGGGGAACCCGGCCCGCGTGGGCGGGCCGGGTCGTGGCACTACCAGCGCCTACAGCTCCAGCACCAGGTCAGGGGACCAATCGGTGAGCTCACCGGGATACCCGCGCGGGTTGCACACCACGCGGGTGGTGCCCGTCCTGTAGTCGCACGCGGTGTGGGAGTGGCCGTGAACCCAGAGGTCCGCGCCCATCTCCAGCAGGTCGTCGTACCGGTTGGCGTAGGCGGCATCCATGTGGCCGCCCGCGTAGGGGTTGTCTGCCAGTGAGCGCAGGGACGGTGCGTGGTGGGTGATCACCACCGTAGGGCCGTCATGGGGTGTGGTGAGTTTCTCCCGCAGCCAGTTGCGCGCCAGCACCGATTCATCCTTGAGGTCGGCCGGCCTGATCCGCCGGAACTCGCCGGTGCGGATCTTCTTGAAGTCGTTCATGCCGCTCTGCGCGGTGAAGGCGGCTATCGCCGGGTTGCCGGTTGCGCAGTAGTCGGTCCAGAGGGTGGCGCCGAGAAACCGGGTACCACCGATCACCACCTCGTCCCTATCCAGGACGCGAATGCGCGCGTCCTGCGCGGCCTTCATCTTTTCAAGGGGCCGCTTCAGGTGCCCACCGTAGTACTCGTGGTTGCCGGGGACGTAGAGCACCTGGCCTGGAAACACCTCCCGCGCCCAATGCACGCCACGGCCCTTGAGGTCGATGTCGCCGGCGAGGATCACCACGTCCGCGTCCAACACCTAGGGCTGGAAGAGGCTGAATTCGTTGTGCAGGTCTGACAGCAGGTGGATACGCATGGTCGCACTGGCGCCTGGGGGAGGGGGGTCAGCCGTTCAGCGGCGCGCCGGTGCGCAGGCCTGAGGCTACCCGGGATGCCTGGATGTCCGCCAGGAAACGCTCGGTATCCCGGTTGGAGCGCAGGCGCACGACGCGGCAGGTGGAGGGCGCGGAGGCGGCGAGCTGCTCCATCTTGGCCCGGGCCGACTGCCGGGTGCGCCACATGAAGCCGAAGAACTCGGGAAGGCTGCCCAGTCGCTCCGGGCAGTGCTCCGGCAGGTCGGGGCGGGTGAGGCCCCGCTGGGACAAGGTCCGTAGCAGTACGCGCCAGAAACGGAGCGGCGCCGAACGATCGATCCAGACCAGCAGGTCGGACCGGGCGAGCCGGTTGCCCCAGGTTGCGGAGTGGCCGCCTTCGAAGATCCAGCGCTCACGGGCCTCGACTTCGTGGCACAGGCGGGTCTTCTCGTCCCGGCTGCGTTCCACCCAGCCCGGCTGCCAATGGATGGTGTCGATGTGGACGACCGGCAAGCCGGTCAGTTCGCCCAGCCTGCGGGCCAGGGTGCTTTTGCCGGCCCCGGGGTGGCCGATGATCATCACGCGCTGCATCAAGACTCCTTCTCGCTGTACATCCTCGACAGGGCGGCAAGGGTAGGGCAATCCGTGCCCGATTTTCAAAGCGTGTCGTGCGAGGGTGCAAGAGCGCCCAGAGCTCGGCTCATCCTCATTGACCTCGGCAGACTGTGGCGGCTCGGCCGGGGAGCGCTGCGCAGGAGGGCATGGGGTGGTTCCAGCCCTCTTGCGCCACACCTTGTCACGCGGTGTGGCGTTGCTGGCCGAGGGCGGCAAGCCCACCCAGGGCAAATGCGAGCATGTGTTCCAACAGCGGTTGTGGCTCGGTATCGAGGCCAGGAAGCACCGTGGTGCTGAGTGTGTCGTGGGCGATCAGCAGGAACAGGCAGGGCGAGAAGATGTTCAGCGCGCTGCGCAGCACCGCCGGATCGTCCTCCGGCAGGTTCAGCAGTTCACCGATGATGCGGCGGGCAGCGCGCGCCTTGGGGAAGGACTCCTTTCTCAGTACAGCCGGCAGCAGCGGGGAAGGGGAGAGCAGCTCCCGCGCCAGCACCTTGGCAGGCCAGGCCAGGTCGGTGCTGCCGAGGCTGCCCAGCAGTTCGGCAATGAGCCGGCGCAACTTGTCTTCCCCTGACAACTCGCTGGTGGTCAGCGCCTCCAGCGTCTCCAGGCTCATGATCCGCTGGTGGGCTTCCAGCAGCACGGCGGTGTAGAGGCCGTCCTTGCCTTCGAAGTGGTAGTTCACTGCGGCGACGTTGGCCTGGGAGCGGGCGCAGATCTCCTTGCTGGTGGCATTGGCGTAGCCGCGTTCAGCGAAAACCTGCCCGGCGATTTCGAGTAT
This sequence comes from Pseudomonas sp. ENNP23, assembly GCF_001728945.1. NCBI lineage: Bacteria > Pseudomonadati > Pseudomonadota > Gammaproteobacteria > Pseudomonadales > Pseudomonadaceae > Pseudomonas > Pseudomonas sp. ENNP23. The sequence continues at coordinate 13,733 of NZ_LYSP01000054.1, read as the reverse complement.
CTGCTGACGTGTGGCCTGACCGTCCTGGCGAGATGCGCGTCCTGCGGGCTGCTGCTGTGTAGCTGTCATGTAACTGACTCTATCTGGGTTAATTTAAATTCAAATTTGACTTTGTTTTAGGCCTGTCCTAGCGTCTCAGGGGCCGACACCTTCCCGCAGGGAGGTGAGATATGTGATCCGTCCGCACCTGATCCCCATCGCAACCAACGATGCAGGTTACTTCAATGCAAACACGCGTGATGGTGCCATTCAGTTATTTTTCCCTGCCGATGCAGAAGCAGTTCCTGCGCAACCGCGAAGCGATTCGCGGCAAGCCTTACGCGCGCTTCTTCAGCGGCGAGATGTGGGTCCCGCTGTCTGCAGTGCAATTGCTGCAGCGTGGGCCGTTGCCCCTTGAGCAGACGCTGACGCCGTCGGTGGACGACATCAACCGCTTGCTCGATCCCGACTACCGCAGCGCGGAAGCCGGGTATGCACTGTTGAACGGGCCGATGGCCTATGTCCAGAGTCAGAAGTTCTTTCCGGGTTGCAGTGCACGCATGTTCGAGTGGTGGTTCCTCTGGCACCCACTGGAAGCCGAGCGCTACATGCTCTGGTTCCCCTATGCCCATGTGAAGAATCCCTGCCTGAACGCCCAGAAACTCTGCGACACGGACCGCTGCTTCAGGCACCGGCTGTATGGCAACAGCTTTTGCGCAACGGAATACGTCGGCTCGCGCTTACTGGACCTGAGGATTGACTTCCACGAGCCGGCAGAGCTTGGGCTGGACCCTGCGCTGTACCGCGAGGCGAAGATCGATGGCAGCGTCAGTGCGCTGATGAGCTTGGCCCAGGAGCCGGACGTGCCGGTGTCGCTGATGGTCCACCTGTTCAAGGAAACGGAGGAGGGGATGTGGCTGACCAGCCGTTACTGGGTCGGTGCGCACCCGTCAATGGCGCGGTTCCCCGGAGCTGAACGGGCAGAGAGCCTGCTGGCGGGGCTGGGGCTGGATGCTGCCGGGCTGGAGGAGCTGGCATTCGAGTTCGCGGTGCACGATCTGTGCGAGTTCAACCACCTGGCGAGTTTTCTGCCAGAGCTCTACCGCGAGTTTTCAGGCCACCCGGCCTGATCGGGGCGACCCGCGCTCCTTGCGGGTCTTTTTGCTGGTCAAGCGGCGGGGGAGGCACATACTCCGCTGGTCAGCATGTCGATGAAGTCGTCAATGTCCTGCTCGGCCCGCAATTGGTCGGTAAGCAATCGGTACCAACAGAAGCCGAAGATCATGTCAAGCAGCAGATCCTGGTTGATGTCCCTCGGTAGTTCACCTCGATTCACAGCGTTTTCCACCAGGCGTTTGGGAACTTCCCGGCGCCGCTCCATGAACTGATCCTTGAGTTCCTCCAGCGTTTCCGGGTCCAACTGGGCCTCGGCGATGACGCTCCTGAAGGCCAGACCGCAAATGGTCTCTCGCCAGATCTTCCAGAGATTGTGCAGAAGAAACGACAGATCTTCGCGAAATGATCCAAGTTCCGGGAAAATCCTGATCTGCTCGCTCTCCTTCTCATACACCTCTGCAATCAGTGCCGCCTTGTTCCGCCACCAGCGGTAGATCGTCGGCTTGCTGGCACTTGCCCGTCGGGCGACGGATTCGATGCTCAACCCGGCATAACCGCTTTCCATCAGGATTTCGGTCGTCGATTTAAGGATGGCTTTGTGCGCATGCGGGCTACGCAGCGAGCCGATGGAGCTTCGGGATCGTGTTCGAGTCAAGGCAAAGGTCCTCATGGAAAAAGTATTGACAAACGAATTCTAAGGTATAGGCTGACTTCGCGAAACGATACGGACCGTTTCGTGAAGTAGATTTGTAACAAAACTCCCTCTTGAGAAGGGGGGATCGGGTCGACGGTCACATATCACGGCAGATAAAACCACGGCTTCCGGTACCTCTCTCGCTTGGGCAAATGAAAGTTATAAATGTTTCATAAAATAGATACGGAACGTTTCGTATTTTAAAGGAGGTAGATGACGAGAAGGCGATGTTTGCCAAATGCCCTGCACAGCGTCGTTGGCGCTGGCAACGCAAGCACGCCTCATGCGTGAGAGAGCTATCGGTGCCCGTGCGACAACCTGCGGACGTCGCGGACACCCTGTAGCGAGCCGGACGACTCGTGCGTCCCCGCTCGACACAAAAAGCAGGAGTGCCTTTTTTCGATGTGATTTGTGTGCTGCCCATTCCGGATGGCAAGGGATGGCTTGTCTCAATGAAAATGTGCTCAAGAGGAATATGACCGTGCATAAGACAGGAATTGTCAGTTACGGCTACGGGCTGCCAGTCTGCCGCCTGAAAGTCGAAGACGTGCTCAGCGTCTGGCGTAACGCCGACCTGAGACTGGTCAGGGATCAGTTAGGGATAACTGAACGCGCCGTGCTCCAGCCGGACGAGGATGTCATCACCCTGGGTGCCCTCGCGGCCCAGCAGGCGGTGGAGCAGGGCGGTATCGCCGAGCTCGACGCCCTGTACCTGGGAACCTGCACCAACCCCTATGAATCCCGTGCCTCGGCAGCGGTGATCCTGGAGATGCTCGGCAGCGGCTATGACGCCTTCTGCGCCGACGTCCAGTTCGCCGGCAAGTCAGGCACTTCGGCCCTGCAAATCGGCCACGCCCTGGTCGCCTCTGGCATGGCTCGCAACGCCCTGGCCATCGGTGCCGACACCATCAACCGCAACACCGCTCCGGGCGACCTCACCGAAGCCTACGCCGGCGCCGGCGCCGCCGCGCTGCTGCTGGGCCGCGACAACCTGATCGCCGAGTTCGACGGCAGCTTCTCCTGCGCCGCCGACGTCGCTGACAACATCCGCCCGCAGGGCGAGCGCTACATCCGCTCCGGCATGGGCCTGGGCTCCGACAAGAACAGCATAGGCCTGGAAGAGCAGACCGCACGCGCTGTAAAGGGTCTGTTCAAGAAGCTCGGCACCTCCAGCCATGACTACGACTACGCGGTGTTCCAGCAGAACCTCGTCTCCACCCCCCACTCGCTGGGCCGCCACCTCGGCTTCGAGCCGCGCCAGATCGAGCCCGGCATCTACGCCGGCAGCGTCGGCGACACCGGCTCGGCCAGTCCGCTGCTGGGGCTGATCAACGTGCTCGACCAGGCACGACCGGGGCAGAAGATCCTCCTCTCGTCGTACGGATTCGGCGCCGGCAGCGATGCCATCGCGCTGACGGTCACCGACGCCATCCTCGCCTACCAGCAGCGCACCAAGCCGCTGCGCAAGGTGCTGGAGAACAAGGTGTACGTGGATTACGGCACGTCGATCAAATACGAATTCAAGTATTTGCGCGCCGACTACGCCCTGACCGCCTACCTCTGACCGCCCGTACTGCAAGGAGCACAACCATGACTGCACGTCGCGTTGCAATCGTGTCGGCCGCCCATACGCCGAAACCCGGCAACTCCCGCGTCCGGCAGACCTTCAAGGAAATGATCGTCGAGTCCGCCTACGAGGCCATCCACGCCGCCAAGATGCACCCGCGTGAAATCCAGGGCGTCGCGTATGGCTACCACGGTGAGGGCATCTCCGAATACGGTGGCCTCGGCCCGACCCTGTCCGACGCACTCGGCATCAGCCCCGCGCCCACCTTCATGAGCACCGCCAACTGCACCAGCAGCTCGGTGTCGTTCCAGATGGCCCACCAGATGGTGGCCTCTGGCGAATACGACATCGTCCTGTGCGGCGGTTTCGAGAAGATGACCGACCACTTCAACTACGCCGAGTACATCGGCTCCAGCACCGAGTGCGAGTACGACTACTTCCTCGGCATCTCCCACACCGACGCTTTCGCCCTGGCCACCGCCGAGTACTTCCACAAGTACGGCTACGCTGGCCGCGAGGCCGACGTGCTCGCCAGCTTCGGCCGGCAGATGCGCATCTACGCCCACAACACCCCCGGCTCCACCCGCTACGGCCACCCCATCCCCAGCCTCGAAGAGCTCAAGCGCACCGAAGCCTGCGGCTCCATGCTCGCCTGGGGCGAGGCCAGCGGCTGCGCGATCCTGGTGGCCGAGCACCTGGCCCACAAGTACACCGACAAACCGGTGTTCGTGCGGGGCTGCGCCTACACCGGCGTGTCGCACTACTACGGCACCCGCTACCACAACCCGACACTGAAGTACCCGGGCCTGCCCCAGGACGTCGGCATGGCCGTCTCGGCCAACTCCATCGCCTGCGCCGAGATCGCCTACAAGAAGGCCGGTATCACTGCCAAGGACATCGACGTCGCCCAGGTCTACGACCTGCTCGGTGCCGGGCTCATCCAGATGGAGTCCATGGGCGTGTGCAAACCCGGGCAGGCCGGCGACTTCGTCCGCGAGGGCGGCATCGCCCTGGACGGCCAACTGCCGCTGAACACCGACGGTGGCAACATCGGACGCGGCCACGCCTCTGGCGCCGACGGCATCCTGCACATCACCGAACTGTTCCGCCAGTTGCGCGGCGAGTCCACCAACCAGGTTCCCGGCGCCCGTATCGCCGTTTCGCAGAACCTGGGTGGCTACGCCGCTCACAACTCGGTGATCGTCCTGTCCAACGACTAAGGAGTGTCGACCATGTCCCTGTACCCCGAGCAGATCCACCGGATGACCACCGCCAGCATGCTTCGCGAATGGCGCGAGCATGGCGGCAAATACCGGCTCGAAGGCAGCCGCTGCGACGAATGCAACGAGATCTTCTTCCCCCGGCGCACCGTCTGTGGCGCTTGCAACTCGCTGAAGGTCAGTGCCTACCGTTGCGAGCGCACCGGCCATATCGAAGTCATGGCCAACGCCGAGAACCCGATCCTGGCGGCCATGGGCTACGGCGAAGTGGTGCCGCGGCACATCGCCATGGTGCGTCTGGACGACGGCCTGGTGATCGCCTCCGAGATCGTCGACGTCGTCGATCCGGCCCAGCTCAAGGTCGGCGCTCGCGTGAAGATGGTGGTCCGCAAGCAGGTGCGTGAAAGCAACCTGGCCTGGCAGTACGCCTATAAGTTCGTACTCGACCACTGAGGCTCTTGCCCGCGGGGCCCGAATGGGCTCCGTGGCAGCCATAACAAGAACCTTTTTCCGGCGTGAGGTTTACGCCCTTTTCTCCTGCCGCTGCCCCCCCCGGGAAGTGCTGGCCCACGCCAGCGCTGACGGGCTTGGCTGTGCCTGAAGAACGGGTTCTTACCCACTGAATGAACAAATTTTGAACAATCAACGAGGATTCAACATGTCGACTCTTTGCCAACCCCACGTACTGTTCCCGCAACACAAGATCACCCAGCAGCAGATGATCGAGCACCTGGAGAACCTCCACGGTGACCACCCGCGCATGGCCCTGGCCAAGCGCATGATCCTCAACACCGAGGTCAACGAGCGCCACCTGGTGCTGCCCATCGACGAGCTGGCCATCCACACCGGCTTCACCCACCGCAGCATCGTCTATGAGCGTGCCGCCCGCGAGATGTCCTCCGCCGCCGCCCGCCAGGCGCTGGACAATGCCGGCCTCAAGCCCGAGGACGTGCGCATGGTCATCGTCACCTCCTGCACCGGCTTCATGATGCCGTCGCTCACCGCCCACCTGATCAACGACCTCGGCCTGCCGAACTCCACAATCCAGCTGCCCATCGCCCAGCTCGGCTGCGTGGCCGGCGCCGCCGCCATCAACCGCGCCCATGACTTCGCCACCCTGAAGGCCGACAACCACGTACTGATCGTGTCCCTGGAATTCTCCTCGCTGTGCTACCAGCCGGACGACACCAAGCTGCACGCCTTCATCTCGGCGGCGCTGTTCGGTGATGCCGTCTCCGCCTGCGTGCTGCGCGCCGACGACGAGGCCAAGGGCTTCCGCATCAAGGCCACCGACTCGTTCTTCCTGCCCAAGAGCGAGCACTACATCAAGTACGACGTGAAGGACACCGGCTTCCACTTCACCCTCGACAAGGCGGTGATGAACTCCATCAAGGACGTCGCCCCAGTGATCGAACGCCTCAACCAGGCCGGCTACCAGCAGAACTGCGCGCAGAACGACTTCTTCATCTTCCACACCGGCGGCCGCAAGATCCTCGACGAACTGGTCCGCCACCTGGACCTGCCGTCCGAGCGCGTCTCGCTCTCGCGCACCAGCCTCTCCGAGGCCGGCAACATCGCCAGCGTGGTGGTCTTCGACGTGCTGCGCCGGCAGTTCGACAGCTCCCCCAAACCCGGCAGCAAAGGTCTGCTCGCCGCGTTCGGGCCGGGCTTCACCGCCGAAATGGCACTCGGTGAATGGGCAGCCTGAGTACCCTCGGGCACGGTGGCGCGGGGCAACCCGCGCCACCCTTTTCGGCTCCTTAGAAGAGGAGGGCTGGCCATGCGCGAGCAGGCAAGCGATACGGGCTGGGATGCCCGCTACGAAACACGCATGGTGATCCTGCTGTCGCTGAGCTTCGGCCTGGTGGGGCTGGATCGCTTCATCATCCTGCCGCTGTTCCCGCTGATCATGCGCGACCTGCAACTGGACTATCAGGACCTCGGCAACATCTCCGCGGCCCTGGCGCTGACCTGGGGCGTCTCCGCCCTGGGCATGGGCTGCCTGGTGGAGCGGCTCGGCGCCAAGCGCGTGCTGGTCGTCTCCGTGCTCGCCTTCTCGCTGCTCTCGGGGCTCTCCGCCCTGGCCGGCGGGGTGCTCGGGCTCATCCTCCTGCGTGGCCTCATGGGCTTCTCGGAGGGTGCCTTCACCCCCACCAGCATCAGCGTCACCACCCAGGTCTCGCACCCCCGGCGCACCGGCTTCAACATCGGCGTGCAACAGGCGGTGTTCCCCATCCTCGGGCTCGGCCTCGGGCCGTTGATCGCCGCTGGCCTGCTGGCCTGGCTCGGCTCCTGGCGCTGGGTGTTCATCAGCGTGTCCATCCCCGGGTTCATCCTCGCCTGGTGGCTGCACCGCACCTACCGCCCTGTGCCAGCGCCAGTGGAAACCACGGTCGAGCGGCCCTGGCACCTGTGGCTTGCGGCCCTCGGCAGCGGCAACGTGCGGCGCAACATCGGCATCATGTTCTGCATCCTCACCTGCCAGTTCGTACTCTGCGCGTTGCTGCCCAGCTACCTCACCGACCACCTCGGGCTGTCGCTGGAGGCGATGGCGCTGGTGATCTCGGCGATCGGCTTCGGCGGCTTCGTCGGCCAACTGATCATCCCCGGCCTGTCCGACCGCTTCGGGCGCAAGCCAGTGGTGCTGCTCTCGTTCTGCGCCAGCGCCGCGCTGGTTGCCACGCTGATCGTCACCCCCGCCGAGCCCTGGCTGCTGTTCGGGGTGCTGTTCTTCATTACCTTCTTCAACTTCAGCCTCATCTGCCTCACCGTCGGCCCGCTCACGGGCGAGTCGGTGGCGCCGCACCTGCTCACGGCGGCCACCGGCATCGTCATCGGCTTCGGCGAAATCCTCGGTGGCGGCCTCGCGCCGATCCTCGCCGGCTACCTCGCCACCCACCACGGGTTGCCATCGATCCTCTACCTGGCCCTGGCCGGCAGCCTCGCCGGCCTCTGCCTGGCGCTCGGGCTCAAGGAAGGCCGCATACAGGCACCCCGCGAAGCCACTCCGCCGGCCAACGCCGCACTGCTTATAAGGGAGTAATTGAAATGGGCGACTACCTGAAAGTCCTCGACATCGAACACAGCGGCGGGCCGCGCATCGGCCTGCTGGGCGACGACCCCGCGCACACGGTGCGGGTGCACGGCGAAAGCAGCGGCCTCTACCAGACCCTGCAGGACTGCGCGCGCCGCCATCAGGACCACCTGGCGCACCTGCGCCACCTGCCGGGCCCGACGCAAACGCTGCCCGCCCTGCGCCAGGAAACCCGCCTACGCCCGCCCGCCATGCCCGACAACCTGCTGCTCACCCACGTCAGCGGCCTGCCGCTGGGCGCGCGGGACGATGCCGGCTGGTTCTACAAGGGCAACGGCCGCGTCCTGCGCATCGACCGCGACGACCTCGAAGTGCCGTACCACGTCCAGGCCATCGCGGCGGACGCCTGCCTGGTCTCCATCTACCTGGTGGGCTCGCGGGGCCAGTTGCTCCACGTCGGCGTCACCCTCGGCCACGACCTGCACGACCCGCTGCAGGGCCACTCCGCCCGCGCCCACCTGCTCGAATGCGCCGTGGCCTCGGAACTGCTGCTGGGCGAGCTGGACGAACCGCTGCACCTGCGCCAACGCATCGAGCGCAACGGCACCTGCTTCAGCGAAACCCACCTGCGCCTCGACCCACAGGCCTGGCGTGCCTCGCGGGAAGCCGGCGAAGCCCTGCTGGAGCAGCACCCGCAATTCCTCCAGCCGGGCATGGTCCACTACCTCTTCAGCCGCCTCGACAGCGAGATCGTCGCCACCCACCTGCAACACGGCGACTGCCTGGAACTGAGCTGCCCCATGCTCGACATGCGCCTCGAAAACCGCATCGTCGAAGAAGAACTGCGCCACCTGCTGCCGCTCTCGTCACGCCGCCGCGCGGGGCAGGGCAGGGCGGCCTGAGTCAGCACGGTGGGCCGGGCGGAGTTCCGCTTCAGCCCACCAACTTGCCCAGCGAGCGCAACACAGAAAAACGCCGCATTCCCATGCGGCGCTTTTCATTCGAACTCCAGTGGGAGAGACATCAGGATGAACCCGTGCTTTAAGGTGTGCCGTGCACATCGTCGCGAGGAACTGCCGGTAGGTCTCTATACCGCCACGACGAGCCCCAAGAGGTCCTACGCGCTACCGGCAGCATCAAAGAGCTCCAGCTCTAGCCTATCGATGATCTTTATCAACACGTCAGAGTCGTAGGGCCCCCTGTCGACAGGCACGGACTTAAGCCACTGCAAATACGCTCTGAACATCTCCTTTCTTTCAGGCGCGATCAGCCATCTATCAAGATCAATATCTCTTAAGCCGGGAGGCATGGTTTCGTACTCATCCATCCAGGAACAGCACGCCAGAATCAACCAATTGTGCTCAGAGCCTTCATCAACTCTGGATTTTAAGTTGAAGGCAATCGCCTTGATGAGCTCGCAGAGGCTCGCATCATTGATAAATGCATGCCTGCCCTCAAACGTTACGGCGCTTGTAGCCATCTCTCTTCCTTATGGAGAAGTCACCCCAGCTCGGACGGCAGGATACGACGCATTACTGGAATGCGACACGGATCATGCAGCGAGCTCAGGCCTGACGAACCAAGCCGGCGAGCACCTGCTCAAGCCCCTGGCGATAGGTAGTCACTTCGAAGGCAGGAAAGCGCTGCTTGAACTTCGACGAATCGAAAAAGTTGTCGTGCTCGTAGCGCGGCAGCAGCTCCGTAGCGCGCCCGGAAGCAAAGGGCATGGAGCGCATGGCCGAACCCTAAGGTTAAAGCTCGGTTCAAGGTCAAGCCGCACCGAACCGTCATTCACGGCCGGATTGGTGGGGATAGGCATGCTGAATGGCAGTTGGCCGGCCAGCGGGTGCTGCCGGAGCCGAAAACGCCGCACCTCCATGCGGCGCTCCCGTTCTGCCCCTAGAAAAAACGCTTCCAGCTCGGCCCGTCGCTCAGCGCCGGGTCATCGTACGCGGCCATGAAACGCGGCAGGTCCCGCCGCGCAATCCACAGCTCACCCTGCCAACGCAGAGCGCCGACACGCTGGTTCGCCCAGGTCATCAGGATGCGTCGCGGACTGGCATCGACCTCGCGGTGGTAGTCGTACAGCGCGGGGATCACCTCATCGCTGAGCCACTGGCTCAACGCGCAATGCTCCGGATGCCCGAAGCGATACAGCGCCCGGTAAAGCCCGGCCTCGCTGATCAACTCCAACTCCTCGCAACGACCGCTGGCAAAGCGCAGCGTCGCGAAACGGTGCTGGTGGGGATACAGACGCTTGGTCAGCCGATAGGGGCGGGCAGCGGCGATCATCAGGGCGAAATCGATGGCGACGAACCAGGGGCGGTTGTCGATCATCACCGCGCGCAGTTGGTGGCAGTGGCGTTGAAAGGTGATGGGGGTGGATGCGTCATGCATGGCGAAGTTCCAATTAAGGTCCATTTACTTGCCCCATGTATGCACAAGCGGTTCATCGCTTTGCACGGCTCAGGGGGCAAACTCGCCAACGTAAACGGGCTGTCAAACCCGGCCACGGGATTGACCGTGGCCGGGGGAGGATAAGGAGGGCAGGACGCCAGGGCAAGCAGGTGCGGTGGTATGGACCGGCGAGCACGCTCGCAAATGTGGTGAGGTAATCGTCTTCTGGCTGGAAATGGGCACTGGAGATCAATCAGAATCAAACGCCGAATTTACATGCCACTGTTACATGAGAGTTTTTTCATGAGCCACACTGTTCAATATCTATTTGCAGAAGTTAGAAGAGTCAGTGAGTTTCGCCCTGAAGTAACCGCTATTGTTCTCTTCGGCGCAGAAGTCCAAGGCGAAAACCCGATGTATCTAGAAATTCGTTTTTTTGATTATGAAACACTCGACATCGAAGGCGACCACCTGACGGAAAGCCTGGAAGAAGCTATGAAATATGCGGAAATTGAGTTCGGAATCTTGCATGATGACTGGCGCCCAATGAACGAAGAGGAAATCGAGCGAATTCCCATCAATTAAATTCATATTAATCACTGCAAGGTGTAACTTGTGAATCATCTGTCCTTAGTCAAGCACAAGTCAAAATATAGCGCCGACTACTATCTGACTTTTGCGATTGATGGTGAGCCGCTGGAAGTCTGGATACCCAAGCATGACCCACAATCGGAGCATGACCTTATGGTTGCGCTCCCTGAACTGCATGACGACAAAGAGACCCAGTTGGTGTGGGATCGAATCTATTCAACCGCCCCAGGGTGGAGAACTCTTGTTCCATTGCTCATATGTCCTGATGATGTGGATTTGACATGTACTGTTATTGTGGTGGAGCAATTTTCAAATGAACACCAAGTCCAATGGTGCCGATTTGGCTTGCTGATGGATACCATTGAAGTTGATAGCCCCTCCGTAGAATGGTATGGAACAATATCTGGCGTGATTTTTGATCGACAGAATTTCCATGCAGTGCTGGATGAATTTCGAGAAAAAGAAAATATAGTCATGTGCTGGGATTGAATTCTTATGCGCACCACATTAAGCAATGAATCGCCTTTGGCTATTGACCTAATTTCCGAACAAATTCTGGGTCATTGGGATGTCTCCTCTTCTATCTCGCAATGTGAGTACCAGTTCGGTCAACGACTCATTTATGTCCAGCATCCGAAAGACGACTCATACATGCCATACGTTGAGCAGGCGCAAGAGACTATAAAAGCGGTGTGGAATGACATCGAGCATGCAGTTCGCTTTGCCGAGGAGTTTTCACGTCGCCTGCTCCCTGAGTTTTGGAGGGCGCATGACAAGAGTGGGAAGTCAGGCATGCGGTTCGACGTCTATTCAATTCACTATGATCTCAACGCACCACACCCCACCTACGTGATTGGCAAGAATAATGATTTCGGCTTCGAGCATATGATCTATGACGAAGATGACCTCTGTCAGGATTCACCGAAATTAACTGAACTGCCTGAGCCGCCAGAAAATTTCTGGCTAAGCGTGAGCTGGATTGGGGCCCGTAAATTTGAAAGCATCACCTGATCAGGCGCACAACCTTGATTCTTCAAGGTGCTGCAAACTGCGCCTCGGGTCTGTTCCAGGCGCATGTCGCATAGCTGAGAGTGACAGTTATCGGTTAGAGCAGGACGCCTGCATTAGCAGCAAGACGGCTTGGTGGGCTGTCCGTTGTAGCTGACAAATCGACATCAGAAAATAAGCCTCTCCGCAACCAGCCGGGCATACAGCGACCTGCCTGGCTCAAGGCATGCCTCAGGTGAAAACTGCGGGCAGGCCTGAAATGACGAAGTAAATGCACGGCTAAGGCAGAGCAAGGCTCCCAGCCACTGTGTAAACCTGGGAGGCAGGGCGGAAGGATATCTGATTTGGGATTACGAGCACGCAGGAAATCTGCCTGAGGCCGGGTCGAAGCGGCGCTGCCGTTCCAGCGGGAGTACAGGGTGTGGCTGGCATTGGGGCGCATTGCCAGTGGGGTCGACGCGCACCTTTGAGACGGGTGAACGGGTAGGGGGAGGAGGGGAGCGACCCTTCTCGTCGACGCTCAAGGCTTGCGTAAATTGACGCTGTCATAACCGATTAACCGCCATACGGGCTTGTTACATGTAGTGCCCGTGCCACTCCAACACAAAGGAACTGTGCTGATGAAAAAGACTGTACTGGCCGCCCTGGCCCTGGTGTTTCCGCTGCTGGCCAAGGCCGAACTGGCGGTGATCTTCGACGGTGCCGGCACCTGCGACGGCTGCGCGAAGACCGTCGCCGAGCTGTTGCAGAAAGAGCGCTACAACGTCCGCCTGGTGGATGAAGACCAACTCAGCGCCGATGCGCTCGAGGACGCCGATCTCTACGTACAGCCGGGTGGCTCGGACGACATCATGGACACCTTGTCGGAGCTGTCCGCCAGCCAGGTGCAGGCCATCCGTGACTTCGTCGCCCAGGGTGGCCAGTACCTGGGCATCTGTGCCGGCGGTTACCTGGCTGGGCGCTATGCCGACGAGAAGGAAGGCATACCGGCCTTTGGTCTGATCGAGCTGGCCGAGGTCGATCAGGAAATCCCGAAGGACAACACGGCGCAGTTCATCTCCATCCAACTGCCCGCAGGCAACGAGCAGCGCGACGTCTACTATCAGGCCGGCCCGCATTTCGGCAGCCGGCTCCCGGCTGGTGCCGAGGCGACGGCGTACTACACGAAATCCCGGCGCATCGCCGCGCGAATCTCGTCCTACGGCAAAGGTACGGTCGGTCTCATCGGCCCGCATTACGAAGCGGACAGCGCCTGGTACGCCGCCGATGGGTTGCCATCCGATGCAGACGAACATCAGGACTTGCTGGTGGCCATGCTGGCGCAGATGAAGGAACGCGCCGAGCAGTGATCGCCGCGTGGTAACGGCGTAGAAACCGAAAGACTGATCGAAGAGCGAGCCAAGGACGATTTCCAGCGTATCCACAGCGTGGAAAGCACTGGGGAATCACTCAGCCAGAAAACACGCAATTAACCCATAATGTCCCTGGCGTTACGTTACCCACGGCGGCCCGCACGGGCCGAATCCGAAGCCCGGAAAATCGCGCAGCTCCGGGCGAGGATTTACACGTAATGCCCGTTATGGGCTGACCCTATACCCCCGCTCCCATGCCTTCCAGGAACGCTCCTGGAGCTTTTTCGGCCCCATTCCATGCACCCATCTATCCCACGTCACGTGCCGCGCCCCCGGCTCGTCGGATCAACGTTTCATCGATCCGGCGAACGGAGGCACGGGCGAAGCGAACACTTGACGGATACGCAGACAGACAGCCTCAGCTTGGGAGTAGGGGGAGAGCTTTTTTCCCCCTGCTCCCGAGCCCTCGGCGGCAAGAGCGGGATGACAAGGGCAGCGCCCTTGGTGTTTACGTGGCCTTGGTTTGCTGAGCTGCAACCAGGTTACTCGGAGGGTTTAGCCTTCTTGCAGATTCCGTACAGCCTCGGCGGTTGCTCCCACCGCCTTTGCATTCCGTAGATCAGTGCACTCGCCATGTTGCACTCGTGCTCTGTCCTGTATCTCGCCAGCTCATTCGCGTTTGGATCGTTCCACGCAATCCCTAGCAGCAGTACCCAAACTTCCATGCGGACTCCTTTGCTCCCTGGCCGCGTAGCGGTCAGGGTCCACCATCTCT
>NZ_LYSP01000053.1:0-35086 GCF_001728945.1 Pseudomonas sp. ENNP23 | reverse complement strand
TCAATCGCCAGAAAAGTAACCAAAAGCGCTTGCCCCTGCATGCGGCCCGACTACGTCGGGTCCCCTTGCTTCATCATCGTTTCAGGGGCACGCCGCGAAGGGCCATCCCTGGCCCATCGCGGCTCTCGCGACATCCATGTCGCTCAACCCCTGAAACGACGATTGCGCTCGGCCTCCTGAAAGGGGCGTTTAGTGGCTGCCCCAACTTCCTCGCCGGAATCTTCATCGATGTGCGCATCACGCTCGAGGCTAAACGGCTTTCGTAGGGCGGCGTAGAGCGAAGCGAAACCCACGCGGCAGGTATTACAGGGCGTCATAAATTCCCGGAAGGCACCGTGCTTGAGCCTTCGTATCACGTTCACAACAGCTAGCGCATACAGAACCCATGAGTTCGCCCCTGCCAGAACGGCGTCCTGGCATCAGTCTTCCGTGTGTTTCTCCCCGGCCGGTTTCCAGGTCTTCAGCAGCAGGGCGTTGCTCACCACGCTGACGCTGGAGAGGGCCATCGCGGCGCCGGCGACCACCGGGTTGAGCATACCGGCGGCGGCGAGCGGGATGCCCACCAGGTTGTAGATGAAGGCCCAGAACAGGTTCTGGCGGATCTTGCCGTAGGTGCGCCGGGCGATGTCGAGGGCGGCGGGGACCAGGCGCGGGTCGCTGCGCATCAGGGTGATGCCGGCGGCGTGCATGGCCACGTCGGTGCCGCCGCCCATGGCGATGCCCACATCGGCGGCGGCCAGGGCGGGGGCGTCGTTGATGCCGTCGCCGACCATCGCCACCACCGCGCCGCCGGCCTTGAGTCGGGCCACTTCGGCGGCCTTGTCGGCGGGCAGCACTTCGGCGTGCACATCGTCGATGCCCAGCGCTTCGGCCACCACCCGGGCGCTGCCGCGGTTGTCGCCGGTGATCAGGTGGCTGGCGATGTGGCGTCCGCGCAGGGCCTGCACGGCGTCGCGGGCGCCCTCCTTGAGGCTGTCACCGAAGGCGAACAGGCCGAGCACCTGCGCACGGGGTTGCAGTGCCAGCAGCCAGGACAGGGTGCGGCCCTCGGCTTCCCAGGCCTGTGCGGAGGCCAGCAGGGCGCCGCCGTCGAGGCCCTGCTCGTCCAGCAGGCGGCGGTTGCCCAGGGCCAGCAGACGGCCCTCGACCCGGCCCTGGATGCCGCGCCCGGTGAGGGACTGGCTGTCGCTGACTTCAGGGACCGTCAGGCTGCGTTCGTCGCAGGCCTCCAGCACCGCCTTGGCCAGGGGGTGTTCGCTGCCGCGCTGCAGGGCGCCGGCCCAGGCCAGCAGGTGCGCTTCGTCGCCATCGGCGGCGGCCAGGTTAGTGATACGCGGGGTGCCGGAGGTGAGGGTGCCGGTCTTGTCGAAGGCCACGGCGGTGACCGCGTGGGCCACCTCCAGGGCTTCGGCGTCCTTGATGAGGATGCCGTGGCGGGCCGCGACGCCGGTGCCGGCCATGATCGCCGTGGGCGTGGCCAGGCCAAGGGCACAGGGGCAGGCGATCACCAGCACGGCGACGGCGTTGATCAGCGCCGTCTCCAGCGCCGCGCCGGCCAGCAGCCAGCCGCCGAGGGTGGCCAGGGCGATCAGCAGCACTGCCGGGACGAACACCTGGCTGACCCGGTCTACCAGCTTCTGGATCGGTGCCTTGGCCGCCTGGGCGTCTTCCACCAGGCGGATGATCCGCGCCAGCACCGTCTCGCCGCCCAGGGCGGTGGTGCGCACCCGCAGGCGCCCCTCGCCGTTGATGGCGCCGCCGGTGACGCGGTCGCCCGGGGCCTTGGGCACCGGCAGGCTCTCGCCGCTGATCAGCGCCTCGTCGGCGTGGCTCTGGCCCTCCAGCACCTCGCCGTCTACCGGGAAGCGCTCGCCGGGTTTCACCAGCACCTCGTCGCCCAGTTGGAGTTCGGCGATGGCCACGTCCTCCTCGCGGCCGTCGCGCAGGCGGATGGCGCGCTCGGGGCGCAGGGCTTCCAGGGCGCGGATGGCGGCGCTGGTCTGGCGCTTTGCACGGCTCTCCAGGTACTTGCCCAGCAGCACCAGGGCGATGACCACGGCAGAGGCTTCGAAGTACAGGTGCGGCACGTGGCCGGGGTGGGCAGTGGCCCACTGGTAGAGGCTCAGGCCATAGCCGGCGCTGGTGCCGATGGCCACCAGCAGGTCCATGTTGCCGGCGCCGGCGCGCACGGCCTTCCAGGCGGCGCGGTAGAAGCGCGCACCGAGGATGAACTGCACCGGCGTGGCCAGGGCGAACTGCACCCAGGCCGGCAGCATCCAGTGCAGGCCGAAGGGTTCCACCAGCATCGGCAGCACCAGCGGGGCCGCCAGCAGCAGGGCCAGCGCCAGGGCCAGGCGCTCCCGTTGCAGCGCCTGGCGGGCGCGGGCCTCGCTGTCATCGGCGTGCTCGGCCTGGTGCAGCCGCGCCTGGTAGCCGGCGCGGGTCACGGCCTGGATCAGCGCCTGCTCGTCCACCCCCTCCAGCCGCTGCACGCTGGCCCGCTCGCTGGCCAGGTTGACGCTCACCTCCAGCACCCCCGGCACCTTGGCCAGGGCGCGCTCCACACGGCCGGCGCAACTGGCGCAGGTCATGCCGCCGATCTCCAGCTCCAGGCGCCCCTGGGGCACCTCGTAGCCGGCCCGCAGCACCGCCTCGCGCAGGGCGGGCAGGGCATCGGCGGGGGCCTGGACCCTGGCCTGCTCGCGGGCCAGGTTGACGCTGGCGGACGCCACGCCAGGCACCTTGGCCAACGCGCGCTCCACGCGGCCGGCGCAGCTGGCGCAGGTCATTCCAGTGATGGGCAGGTCGAACGATACGGTCATGGCTGATCCTCCTCGTGGGGCACAGGATCAACCTTGACCCCGTGGCAAGGTCAAGAGGGGAGAGGGCTGCTGAGGAAAAGCCGGTGGGTTTTCGATGGCGGTGTTCCAGTGCGCTGTTTCAACGCCAAGCTGGTTATCGAGTTCTGCGGATGTTTCTTGTTTCGCCCTCCCGGGCGAGCCCCTTTTGGCAGTCGCCCCAAAAGGAGCCAAAAGGGCTTGCCCCTGCATACGGGTCCCGCGTTGCGGGACTCCCCTCACTCCATCATCGTTCCAGGGGCCCACTCGACGGGCCATCCATGGCCCGGCAGCGCTCTCGCGACATCCATGTCGCTCAACCCCCTACACGATGACTCCGCTCGGCCTCCTGAAGGGGCGGCTTTTTCCCCGCCTCACCTTTCTCGACCAGGCATGAATCCAGAGTGCGCTCGAAAATTGCTCATCGAGCGAGAGCAGGCTGCAGGTCTGGTTCTAGAACGGCGGAACAGAACGTCGTTGAGTGCCCTTTCCAAAGACGTGTCAGGGCAACGGCACCGACGGAATCAGATACAACCCACGGTCGTTCATGCCCAGTTCATAGCGGCTGACCATCCCGGCCTGCAGGGTGATGGTCTGCGGCTCCTGCACGCCCATACCGGCACGGCAGGGAGCGGCGTCGAGCAGGCCGAGGCGCACCGAGACCCGGCCCGGAGGCAGGTTCAGCTCCACCGACTGGCCCTGCACCAGACGCGCAATGAGACGGTCCTGAACGAAGAGGGCCACATCGCAGCCGGTGGCCAACTGCATCCGCTCGCGGGAGACCACGAGCATGCCGTAGTTGAGCGGCGCTTCCGCGCGGGCCAGGCCGGGCAGGGCGAGCAGGGCCGCGAGCAGCAGGGTGAGGGCTTTCATGACAGGGCTCCGGAGGGGCAGTGGAGCAAGTGTAGGTGCGCGGGGCTTGACCTTGCCACGGTGGCA
The DNA here is from genome assembly GCF_001728945.1 of Pseudomonas sp. ENNP23. Taxonomy (NCBI): domain Bacteria; kingdom Pseudomonadati; phylum Pseudomonadota; class Gammaproteobacteria; order Pseudomonadales; family Pseudomonadaceae; genus Pseudomonas; species Pseudomonas sp. ENNP23. Next base: position 31,310 of record NZ_LYSP01000053.1, on the reverse strand, counting down.
AGGCGGACACTGCGGGCCGTTCATCCAGCCATCACGAGGAGTCGATCATGCAAGTGTTCAAGGTCCAGGGCATGTCCTGTGGTCATTGCGTACGCGCCGTCACCGAGGCGGTGCAGGCCCGCGACGCGGCGGCGGAGGTCCAGGTGGACCTGGGCGCCGGTGAAGTGCGGGTGGCCAGCCGCCTGGCGGCCGAGCAGGTACTGGAAGCCATCCGCGAGGAGGGCTACCCGGCCGAGCTGGCCTAGCTCCCTGCGCCCCCTCTCTGTAAGACCATCACGCCCGGCGACGCGGCCGGGCTTCGAACCCGGTGGAGGACGACAGCCGTTCCTTACTGGGTTCGACGTCCACTGCCTTCCGCCCCATTCCTTCTCTCTTTACCGTCCTGACCGGATGCAATGCGCGGATGTCGGACCAGAAGAGTTCTTCCGGGAACATTTCCGAGCCGTTGTACTGGAAGGTGAGGAAGTGCGGGGCGTCGTAGACGCCCTCCAGCGCCATCACCACGCCGACGATATGCACGCAGGTGAAGGTGGGCTCCGGGACGTCGGGCCAGTCCAGCTCTATCCAGGCCGTGCGGCCAATCAATGCGCAGGCGGCGTCGAAGGTGAAGTCGGCCATGCTCAATCTCCTATCAAGCAGTTATCCACAGCACAGGGCAGGCCTTCGGCCAGGCAGGCATGGCCCTTCCAGTTCCAAGAGGGTTGCTTCAGTATTCGGAGTTTTAGCTAGAGCCTGTCGGGGCAATATTAACTCCAGGGGCAAAGATTACTCCGATTTGGCTTGGGAGTAAATAGTGCCCCGTTTGCGTTTGGATATATGGACGAAATCAAAGGTAGAGCGCTGTACCTGATCCATTTGGCCGGGCCGAAGAAGCTCAGCCAGTTGGGCGAGACCAACCACGAACGCTGGAAGAACATCAGCAAGGGGGCCATCCGTATGGGCACGGAGGAACTGGCCGTGCTGGTGCGCCTGTATCCGCACTACGCGTTCTGGCTGATCAGCGGCGAAACGGCGCCCGAAGTCGGGCAGACGAGCCCGCTGGAGGCATCCTCCCCCCAGCCGTGACGGCGCTAGGACGCGCTGCGCAGCACCTCATCCCAGTCACGGATCAGCCCGCGGAACACCGCGTCCAGCAGCGGCGCGGTGTCCTGCTGCGGGTCGAACAGGGAGATGTCGCGCGTCCAGTCGGTGAACAGGCCGAGGATCTGCGCATGCAGCCCGCGCGAGGCCAGGCGCGGGGTGAGCCCCGGGTGCAGGCGCTCGACGCAGCCGGGCTGGGCGAACAGCGCCTCGCACAGGTCGATGAACTGGTTGACGAAGGCGTTGTGGCGGTCCTCCGCCTCGCGCAGTTCCTCGGTGAACTCGCAACGGTGCAGGAGGATGGTGAAGATGCGCTTGCGCTGGGCGTCCACCGCCAGTGAGGTGATCGCCTCGATGGACAGGTTGCGCAGCGACAGCAGCGCGTCGCGGCCGCTGTAGCCGCAGAGGCGTTCGGTCATCTGCTCTGGGGGCAGGCGCACCTGGTTGAGCATTTCGTGGAACAGGTGGGCCTTGTTCTGGAAGTGCCAGTAGACGGCGCCCCGGGTCACGCCCGCAGCCCGGGCGATCTGTTCCAGGGAGGTATGGGCCACGCCGTTCTCGAGGAATAGCAGCTCGGCGGCGGCCAGGATGTCGGCGCGGGTTTTCTCCGCTTCTTCTTTGGTTCTGCGCATAGCAGTCAGGTGAATAGTGTCTAGGCTTCTTCTCGGGAGTCGGATTCTAGCGACATTGCTGCCGTTCGGCGCTTCGGCTTCCCCTCTTTTCGTCCCCCAATCGAAATGCCATTCCACCCGCCCTGGCAGGAATGGCCGTGGAGAATCGCCATGCCGCTTGCTCGCCGCCCGCCCTTGCGCCACGTCCTGCCGGTCGTCGCCTGCCTGCTGTCCGGTCCCCTGGCCGCAGCGGACGCCCCTGCCGGAGGGGGCGCACCGGCGCCCGAGGTGCTGGTGGAAACGGTGCGCGAGGGCCCCTTGCCGCTGGTGCTGGAGTACGCCGGGCGTACCGCTGGCTACCGCGAGGTGGAGGTGCGCGCGCAGGTCAGCGGCATCCTCCAGGAGCGCACCTACCAGGAGGGCGCGCGGGTGCAGAAGGGCCAGGTGCTGTTCCGCATCGACCCGCGTACGTACCAGGCCGCCCTGGGCAGCGCCAAGGGCGCGCTGGCCCAGGAGCAGGCGCGCTACCGGCAGACCGAGCGCGACCTCAAGCGCGTTCGCGAACTGCAGAAGAAGGGCTTCGCCAGCGAGAGCGAGCTGGACAACGCCATTTCCAACTTCGAGCAGAGCAAGGCCAACGTGCAGGCCGCCGAGGCCAACGTCCAGGCCAAGCAGATCGACCTCGACTACACCACGGTGAAGGCGCCCATCAGCGGCATCACCAGCAAGGAGACCCGCTCCGAGGGCAGCCTGGTGGTGGCCGGCGACCCCAACTCCAGCCTGCTGACCCAGCTCACCCAACTGGACCCGCTGTACGTCAACTTCGGCTACCCCGACACCGAGGCCGAGCGCCTGCGCGAGGGCGTGCAGAGCGGCCGCCTGACGCTGCCAGCCGACGGCAAGCTGACCGCCGTGCTGAAGTTCGGCGACGGCTCCACCTACCCGCTGGAGGGCCGGGTGGACTTCACCGACAGCTTCGTCAACACCGGCACCGGCACCGTCAGCGCCCGCGCGGTGGTGCCCAACCCCGAGCAGAAGCTGCTGCCGGGCCAGTTCGTGCGGGTACTGATCAAGGGCATCACCCGCCCCGGCACCATCACCGTGCCGGAGCGCGCGCTGTCCCAGGGGCCGCGCGGCACCTTCGTGTTCGTGGTGGACCAGGACGGCGTGGCGCGCATGCGCGAGGTGAAGACCGGCGACACCGCCGAGGGCCGCTGGGTGATCCTCTCCGGCGTCTCAACCGGCGACCGGGTGATCGTCGAGGGCCTGCCCCGGGTGCGCCCGGACGCGCCGGTGAAGGCGGTGGAAGCCCCCGCCGACGGCACCCCGCCGAAGCAGTCCTGAGGAGGGCGCGCCGTGATCTCGCGATTCTTCATCGACCGGCCGGTATTCGCCACGGTCATCTCCATCGTCATCATGCTCGGCGGCCTGGCCGCCATGCGCGCGCTGCCGGTCGCGCAGTACCCGGAGATCCTCCCGCCGCAGGTCTCGGTGACCGCCAGTTACCCCGGCGCCAGCTCCCAGGTGATCGCCGAGACGGTGGCGGCACCCCTGGAGCAGGGCATCAACGGCGTGCAGGGGATGATCTACCAGTTGTCCAACTCCGACAGCAACGGCGCCATGAGCCTGACCGTTTACTTCCAGGTGGGCACCGACCCGGACCAGGCCACCATCGACGTCAACAACAAGGTCCAGGCCGCCCTGGCCAAGCTGCCCGAGGAGGTGCGCCGGCAGGGGGTGAAGGTGGAGAAGAAGTCCTCCGACATCCTCCAGGTGGTGACGCTGTTCTCCCCGGACAATTCCCGCGACCCGATCTACATCAGCAACTACGCGCTGATCAACGTGATCGACGAGCTCAAGCGCATTCCCGGCGTGGGCGATGCCAGCCAGTTCGGCTCGAAGAACTACTCCATGCGCATCTGGCTGCGGCCGGACAAGCTGGCCCAGTACGACCTGACGCCCACCGACGTGGTCAAGGCCATCCAGGAGCAGAACTCCCAGTTCGCCGCCGGCAGCTTCGGCAAGCAGCCGCTCAACCAGCCCCAGGACTTCACCTACACCGTCACCACTCAGGGCCGCTTCACTGACCCGAAGGAGTTCGAGAGCGTCATCCTGCGCACCGACGCCACCGGCGCCAGCCTGCTGCTCAAGGACGTGGCGCGGGTCGAGCTGGGGGCCCAGGACTACTCGCTGATGACCTCGCTGAACGGCCAGCAGAACGCCGCCTTCGGCATCTACCTGCAGCCCGGTGCCAACGCCCTGGACACCGCCGAGGCGGTGCGCCAGACCATGGACCAGTTGGCCAAGCGCTTTCCCCAGGGCATCGACTACAAGATCCCCTACGACACCACCAAGTTCGTCGAGGTCTCCATCGAGGAGGTGATCCATACCTTCATCGAGGCCCTGGTGCTGGTGATGCTGGTGGTCTACCTGTTCCTGCAGAACTGGCGCGCCACGCTGATCCCGGTGCTGGCCATCCCGGTGTCGCTGATCGGCACCTTCGCCGGCATGTACATGCTGGGGTTCTCCATCAACCTGCTGACCCTGTTCGGCATGGTGTTGGCCATCGGCATCGTGGTGGACGACGCCATCGTGGTGCTGGAGAACGTCGAGCGGGTGATGCGCACCGAGAAGCTCGGCCCGCGCGAGGCGGCGATCAAGGCCATGGAGGAGGTGACCGGCCCCATCGTCGCCATCGTGCTGGTGCTCTGCGCGGTGTTCGTCCCGGTGGGCTTCCTCGGTGGCCTGGCGGGGCAGATGTACAAGCAGTTCGCGATCACCATCGCGGTGTCGGTGGTGATCTCCGGCATCGTCGCGCTGACCCTCTCGCCGGCGCTCTGTGCCCTGCTGCTCAAGCCCACCCACGAGGAGCCGGCGGCGCCGTTCCGCTGGTTCAACCGGGCCTTCGACCGCGCCACCGACGGCTACACCGCCGGGGTGCGTTTCTTCCTCAAGCGCAGTGCCATCGGCCTGCTGCTGTTCGGCGGGATGATCGCGCTGATGGTGGTGCTGTTCGGCCGGGTGCCCGGTTCCCTGGTGCCCGACGAGGACCAGGGCTACGTGATCAACGCCTACTTCCTGCCGCCAGCGGCTTCCCTGACCCGTACCGAGGAAGTGACCAGCGCCGTCACCGAGCAGCTGATGAAGCACCCTGCGGTGCAGGACGTGGTCACCTTCGCCGGCTTCGACGTGCTCACCTTCGGCACCCGCAGCAACGCCGGGGTGTCGTTCATCCCGCTGAAGGACTGGAAGGAGCGCACCACCGAGGAGCTGGACGCGCGCAATCTGCCGCGCACCTTCATGGCCATGGGCGCCGGGCAGAAGGACGGCGTGGTGATGACCTTCAACCCGCCGCCGATCACCGGCATGAGCACCACCGGCGGCTTCGAGGCCTACCTCCAGGACCGCTCCGGCGGCTCCATCGCGCAGTTGCAGGCGACCGTCGGCAAGTTCATCGCCGCCGCCGCCAAGCGCCCCGAGCTGGCCGGCGTCAGCACCACCTTCAACGCCAACGTGCCGCAGTACTTCCTCGACCTGGACCGCACCAAGGCCCGTGCCCTGGGGGTGGCGGTGAACGATGTGTTCACCGCCATGCAGTCCACCTTCGGCAGCTACTACGTCAACGACTTCACCCTCTATGGGCGCACCTGGCAGGTGAGCCTGCAGGCCGAGGCGGACTTCCGCCGCAAGCCGGAGGACCTCAGCCAGGTGTACGTGCGCTCCGCCTCCGGCGAGCTGGTGCCGCTGTCGTCCCTGGTGCGGGTGCAGCGCATCCTCGGGCCGGACTCCTACGCGCGCTTCAACGTCTACCCGGCAGCCAAGATCCTCGGCGGCCCGGCGCCGGGCTACAGCTCCGGGCAGGCGCTGGCGGCCATGCAGGCGGTGGCGGACGAGGTGCTGGGTGAGGACTACAGCCTGGGCTGGGTCGGCTCGGCCTACCAGGAACTGGCCACCCAGGGCTCGGGGGGCACCGCCTTCCTGTTCGGGCTGATCATCGTGTTCCTCATCCTCGCCGCCCAGTACGAGCGCTGGACGCTGCCCATCGCGGTGGTCACCGCCGTGCCCTTCGCGGTGTTCGGCGCCATCCTCGCGGTGTGGCTGCGCGGGCTGTCCAACGACGTGTACTTCCAGGTGGGGCTGGTGACGCTGATCGGCCTGGCGGCGAAGAACGCCATCCTCATCATCGAGTTCGCCGTGCTCTGCCGGCAGCAGGGCATGGGCATCTTCGAGTCGTCTCTGGAGGCGGCGCGCCTGCGCTTCCGGCCCATCGTGATGACCTCCCTGGCCTTCATCCTCGGCTGCGTGCCCCTGGCGATCAGCAGTGGCGCGGGCTCGGCGAGCCGACATTCCATCGGCACCGGGGTGATTGGCGGTATGCTAGCGGCCACGTTGCTGGCAACCTTCCTCATCCCGATGTTCTACCTGCTGGTGGAATCCGCTGCCGACAAGCTCGCCCAGCGGCGCGGGAAGAAGGCCCCGCCGGCCGACCCGGTGCACTGACCGGGTCGTCCACAAGTCGCGCGCCGCCCTCCGGGGCGGCGCCTCGTTCAGGTGATCCATGAATTTCCGCATCCTGCTGATCCTGGGGGCGCTGAGTGCTTTCGGCCCCATGGCGATCGATTTCTACCTGCCCAGCTTCCCGGCCCTGGCCAAGGCGTTCGCGACCGACGTCGAGCACGTCCAACTGAGCCTGGCGGCGTACTTCGTCGGCCTGGCCATCGGCCAGTTGCTCTACGGCCCCATCGCCGACCGCTTCGGCCGGCGCCCGCCGCTGCTGGCGGGGGTGACGCTGTTCACCCTGGCCTCGGTGGCCTGCGCCCTGGCGCCGAGCCTGGAGTGGTTGATCACCGCGCGCTTCATCCAGGCCCTGGGTGGCTGTGCGGGGATGGTGGTATCGCGGGCGGTGGTGCGCGACCTGTGCGACCCGGTGTCCTCGGCCAAGGTGTTCTCCCAACTGATGCTGGTGATGGGGCTGGCACCGATCCTCGCGCCCCTGGGCGGCGGGCTGCTGCTGGAGAGTTTCGGCTGGCCGTCGATCTTCTACGGGCTGACCCTGTTCAGCGCGCTGGTGCTGGCCGGGGTCTGTGCCTGGCTGCCGGAAACCCTCACCCACGGTGACGAGCGCCCGCCGCTGCGTGGTGCCCTGGGGCAGTACCGGCGCCTGCTGGGGGATGGGGTGTTCATCGGCTACGCGCTGTCCGGCGGGCTGGCCATGGCCGGCATGTTCGCTTACATCGCCGGCTCGCCCTTCGTCTTCATCCAGCTCTACGGCGTGCCGGCCGAGCACTACGGCTGGCTGTTCGGCAGCAACGCACTGGGCTTCGTCCTCATGGCCCAGGTCAACGCCTGGCTGATGCGCTTCCACGGCCCGGCCTACTGGTTGCGGCGGATGGTCTGGGTGCTGCTGGGCTTCGCCGTGGCGATGCTGGTGGTGGCCCACGCCCACACCGAAGCGCTGTGGCCGCTGCTGGTACCGCTGTTCTGCGCCACCGCCTGCCTGGGCTGCATCATCCCCAACGCCTCGGCCTCGGCCATGGCCGGCCAGGGACGCCACGCCGGCAGCGCTTCGGCGCTGATGGGCAGCCTGCAGTTCAGCGTCGCCGCCGGTGCCGCGGCCCTGGTGGGCGTGTTGCACGACGGCACGGCCGTGCCCATGGCGACCGTCATCGCGCTCTGTGCAACGGGGGCGGTGAGCGCGTCCACCTTCACCTGGTGGCGGACGCGCGGGCAGCCTTCAGTGCTGGGCTAGCCGCCTGGGCGGGTCAGCCGACGGCTCGTTGGGGCTGTTGGGGCAGGATGTGGGGGGCTTTGAGACGGGCCTCCAGCACGGCGACGAAGCGTTGCGCCTCGGCCTCGGTGCGGAAGCTGACGGCGTGCTGATCGATGCACACCTGCCAACTGGGGCCCTGGGCGGTCCGGGTCGGACGGACGAGCACTTTCATGGTGGTCACCTCCCTGGTTCGAAAAATTCGCGTTTCCAGTGTAGTGCGCGGAGATGGACCGGAAATGACATCGGTCAATGGCCCGACTGGCGGTCGGGCCATTGACTGTCCAGGTGACCGGCGGGCGCCCCGTTGGCAGGTTGCCCGGAGTGACCTCAGAAGCCTTCGAGCACGATCTTGCCCTTGGCCTTGCCGCTCTCCAGCAGGGCGTGGGCGCGCTTGAGGTTGGCCGCCTCGATGCGGCCGTAGTGCTCGCCGAAGGTGGTCTTCAGCACGCCCCGGTCGATCAGCTCGCTGACGCGGTTCAGCAGCCTGTGCTGCTCGATCATGTCGGCGGTCTCGAACATCGAGCGGGTGTACATGAACTCCCAGTGCAGCGAGATGCTCTTGCGCTTGAGCTTGAGCACGTCGAGGCCCGCCGGGTCGTCGATCAGCGCCAGCTTGCCCTGGGGCGCCAGGGCTTCCACCAGTTGCTCCAGGTGCTGGTCGGTCTGGGTGAGGCTGGCGACGTGGGTGACGCTGTCGAGGCCGATGCGCTTGAGCTCGGCCGCCAGCGGCTGGCTGTGGTCGATGACGTGGTGGGCGCCCAGCTCGCGGACCCAGGCCTGGGTTTCCGGGCGGGAGGCGGTGCCGATCACCGTCAGGCCGGTGAGCTGGCGGGCCAGTTGCACGAGGATGGAACCGACGCCGCCGGCCGCGCCGACCACCAGCAGGCTCTGGCCCAGGTCAGCCTTCCCCTCGGCGATACCGAGGCGCTCGAACAGCAGCTCCCAGGCGGTGATGGCGGTCAGCGGCAGGGCGGCGGACTTGGCGAAGTCCAGGCTCTGCGGGCGCTTGCCGACAATGCGCTCGTCCACCAGGTGCAGCTCGGCGTTGCCGCCGGGGCGGGTCAGGGCGCCGGCGTAGAACACCTCGTCACCGGGCTGGAACAGGCTGACGTCCTGGCCCACCGCCTTCACCACGCCGGAAACGTCCCAGCCCAGTACACGGGGCTGGCCGTTCTCGGGGGCGGCGTTGCGGCGGATCTTGGTGTCCACCGGGTTCACCGAAATGGCGCGGACCTCCACCAGCAGGTCGCGCGGGCCCGGCGTCGGCTCGGGCAGGTCGATGTCCTGCAGGGCGTCGGGGTGGTCGATGGGCAGGTTCTGGAAATAGGCGACGGCTTTCATGGCAAGGCTCCGGATGAGGATGGGCGCTAGGTTGGGCTATTTCCTGGCGAAGAAAAACCCGCTAGAACGTGACAGTCTTTCAAAGGAATTTTGAAAATGCTGCGCCTCGACGACCTCAGCCTGTTCGTCTGCACTGCCGACCGGGGCAGCCTCTCCGCTGCGGCCCGCGAGCTGGACATTTCCCCGGCCGTGGCCAGCGCCGCCCTGAAGCGCCTGGAGGCGAAGCTGGAGACGCGCCTGCTGATCCGCTCCACCCGCAGCCTGCGCCTGACCCCTGAGGGCGAGCAGTTCCTGGTCCACGCCCGCGAGGCGCTGCGCAGCCTGGAGGAGGGCCGGCGGCAACTGGCCGGCGGCCGCGAGGGCATCAGCGGCACGCTGCAACTGTCGGCACCCTCGGACTTTGGCCGCAACGTGCTGCTGCCCTGGCTCGATGCCTTCCAGGCCGAGCACCCGCGCCTGGCCTTGCGGCTGTACCTGAGCGACCGCACCGCCGACCTGTACCGCCAGCCGGTGGACATCGCCCTGCGCTACGGCGAACCGGAAGACTCCAGCCTCGTCGCGCTGCCCATCGCCCCGGGCAACCGCCGGGTGCTCTGCGCCGCCCCAGAGTACTTCGCCCGCCACGGGCGCCCGGCCCAGCCGGAGGACCTGGCCGGGCACACCTGCCTGCTGTACCTGCTGGGCGGCCGCGCCCATGACCGCTGGAGCTTCGAGGACGGGCGCCGCACCCACCTGGTCAGCGTGGCGGGCGACCGCCTCTGCGATGACGCCGACGTGGTGCGGCGCTGGGCCGTGGCCGGGCGCGGGCTGACCTACAAGTCCTGGCTCGACGTGTCCGGCGATGTCGCCGCCGGGCGCCTGCAACTGGCCCTGGAGCGCTACCGCGGCGAACCCACGCCGCTGAACCTGGTGTGTGCCCACCGTGACCAGTTGGGCAAGCCGGTGAAGCTGTTGCGGGAGTTTCTCCGCGAGCGCTGCGACGAGCTGTTGCGCCGTGCGCCCTGGGCGCGCTGACGGAAAGCGCGCCAGCAGGGTTGATCGGCGCCCGGCTTCGGCTATCGTGGGCGCCTATGGGGCCCCTCTGAAAAAGCGACCTGAATGCGTTTTCGGAGGGGCCCTTTAGCGTCGCGAATACACCCACTGGGAGACCTCCTTGCTGCCACCCGATCCCCGCCCGCCATCGCAAGGTTCTCTGCTCGACCTGACGGCACACCGGCTCGGCTTCCAACTGCTGGTGGTCTTCGTCGGCTACCTGCTGCTCGCCCTGGGCGCGGCATGGCTGTCCCGCCAGCCGGGCACCCTCTCCACCCTGTGGTACGCCAACGCCTTTGGCATCGCCTTTCTGTGGAACCTTTCCCCGAGGCGTTGGCCTGCTCTGCTGGGGGTGATGGCCGGTGCCAATGTGCTGGCCGGCAGCCTGATCGGCGATTCGTTGCCAATGTCTGCCTGCTTCACCCTCGCCAACCTGCTGGAGATGAGTCTGGCCGCCTGGCTGTTGCGCCGCACCGGGGTGGCGACTCACATGGACCGCAGCCCCCTGGCCTTCCTGCGTTTCATCCTGCTCGGCGTGCTGGTGCCGCCGCTGTTCAGCGCGCCGCTGGCGGCCGGGCTGCTGCAATTGGCCGAGTACGGCAGCTTCTGGCGCACGGCACTGTCCTGGTATGAGAGTGCGGTGCTCGGCACCCTTTCGATCCTGCCGCTGGTGGTGCAGGTGCAGGTGCACGGCCTGCGCGCTTTGGACATCCGTCGTCGCCCTCGGGAGTTCGCTCTCTACACACTGGCGGTGCTGGTGATGACGCCACTGACGCTGCTCTACGTACCGTTTCCCTTTGTCTACCTGTCCCTGCCGTTGCTGCTGGCAGCGGCGCGGATGAGCTTTGGCGGCACCGCGCTGCTGGTGGGTTGCATGTCGGTGCTGGGTGGACTGGTGATCGCCGCCAGCGAGCTGGATGCGCCTCGGGCCGATGGCGTGGCGCGCGAGCTGTCGATCTACCTGCCGTTGCTGCTGTCGCTGCTGCCGCCGCTGCTGCTGGCCGCTGCGGTGGAGCAGGGGCGCCGGCGACGTCGGGCCCTGGCGGCCAGTGAGGCGCGCTTCCGCTCGGCCATGGACGAGTCCGCCATCGGCATGGCCCTGGTAGACCTGGACGGCCGCTGGCAGCGCGTCAACCGCGCGCTGTGCGAGATGCTCGACTACAACCGGGGCGACCTGCTGCGGCTGTCGTTCCGCGAGATTTCCCACCCCGACGACCTGCCCCAGGACCTGGCGTTGCTGGACGACCTGCTGGCCGGCCAGCGCACCAGCTACCGCCTGGAGAAGCGCTACCTGCGTCGCGACGGCCGAGAGCTGTGGGCGTTGCTGGCCGTATCGCTGGTGCGCGACGACGAAGGGTGGCCGGAATACTTCATCGCCCAGATCGAGGACATCGACCGTCGCAAGCGTGCCGAAGCCCGCGAGGCCGACCTGTTGCGGCGCTACTCCCTGGCCACCGAGGCCAGCGGCGTGGGGGTGTGGGAGTGGTACCTGGCCAGTGATCGCATCATGTGGGACGACAGCCTGTTCCGCCTCTACGGGATGACACCCCGCCCGGGGGCCGTCAGCTACGGCGACTGGGCGCGCTACCTGCACCCGGCGGATGCGCCGAGCGTGCACTGCCAGTTGCAGCAGGTGCGCCAGGGCCAGGAGCAGGCGGACATGGAGTTCCGTGTCATCCGTCAGGACGGCCAGGTGCGCGTGCTGCGCGCCCTCGGCAGCCTGGTGCGTGACGCCTCGGGCGAGCCGGAACGGATGGTCGGAACCTCCTGGGACGTGACCGAGCTGCGCCACCTGGCCGAGCGCCTGCGGGACGAGCGTGAGCGCCTGCAGGTGACCCTGGACTCCATCGGCGATGGCGTGGTGACCACCGACCTGCAGGGCCGGATCAACTTCCTCAACCCGGTGGCGGTACGCCTCAGTGGCTGGAGCAACGAGCGCGCCCTGGGCCAGCCCATCGAGACGGTCCTGCCCCTTGAGAACGACACGGGCGAGGTGCTGGAAAACCCGGTGCGGCAATGCCTGGAGCACGGCACCCACGCGAGCATTCCCGGTCTCTCTTCCCTGCGTCACCCGGCCGGCGGGCTGGTGGCGGTGCGCGGCCAGGCGGCGCCGATCCGCAGTGGCCAGGGCGAGCTGCTGGGCTGCGTGCTGGTGTTCACCGACGTCAGCGAGGCGCGGGCGATGCAGAAGCACCTGCGCTATGCCGCCACCCATGACGCACTCACTGCGCTGCTCAACCGCTCCGCCTTCGAGGACGCCCTGGCCGAGAGCTGCCACGACGCCGAGCAGAACGGCAGCCACAGCGTGCTCTGCTTCATCGACCTGGACCGCTTCAAGCAGGTCAACGACACCGCCGGCCATGCCGCCGGCGACGAGATGCTGCGGCGCATCGCCCGGCTGATGCAGTCCCAGGTGCGCAGCGGTGACGTGCTGGCGCGGCTGGGCGGCGACGAGTTCGCGCTGATCCTGCGCAACTGTCCGCTGGACCGCGCCCAGTTGCTGGGCAATCGGCTGATCGAGGCCATCACCCAGATGCCCTTCGAGTGGGAGGACCGGCCCTTTAGCGTCGGCGCCAGCCTGGGGCTGACGCGCATCCGCCCGGGCAACAGCGACCCCGAGCAACTGCTGCGCCAGGCGGACGCGGCCTGCTACCAGGCCAAGCGCTCGGGGCGTGGCTGCCTGGCCATCCATACGGGGTCCTCGGCAGGGGCCTAAGGCCAGGCACGCCCCACGCCTGACGCGCGCCCAGGTCGGCGACGGGTCCCCGCAGGTCGCATCCAGCCAATCGCCGTGCCGACCCGCCCTCCCATACTCGTGGCAGACACCGCACCGAGTCGCGAGGGACACCGCATGCACGCACCCGGACACACCGCCGCCGAGCGCCTGGAGCGCTTGCCCATCAGCGGTTACCACCGCCTCATCTTCCTGATCATCGCCCTGGCGTTCTTCTTCGACTCCATGGACCTGGCGATGATGACCTTCCTGCTCGGCTCGATCCGCACCGAGTTCGGCCTCAGCAGCGCCCAGGCCGGGATGCTCGCCAGCGCCAGCTTCGTCGGCATGGTGGTGGGGGCCTCGCTGTCGGGGATGCTCGCCGACCGCTTCGGCCGCAAGCCGGTGTTCCAGGGCAGCATCGTGCTCTGGGGGCTGGCCAGCTACCTGTGTTCCACCGCCCAGGATGTGGAGAGCCTGACGCTGTTCCGCATCCTCCTGGGGATCGGCATGGGCATGGAGTTCCCCATCGCCCAGTCGCTGCTCTCGGAGATGATCCCGGCCTCGCGGCGCGGTCGCTACATCGCCCTCATGGACGGCTTCTGGCCGCTGGGGTTCGTCAGCGCCGGGGTGCTCTCCTACCTGTTGCTGGAGCGCATCGGTTGGCGCGACATCTTCCTGGTGCTGGCCCTGCCAGCGGTATTCGTGCTGGTGATCCGCTTCTTCATCCCCGAGTCGCCCCGCTGGCTGGAGCAGGTGGGCCGGCTCAAGGACGCCGACCGCGTGTTGCGTGACATCGAGCGGCGGGTGGCCGCCTCCCTGGGCCTGGCGCAGTTGCCAGAGCCCGCGCGGCTGCCGCGCCAGGCGGCGCGGGCGCCGAGCCTGTTCGCGGCCTTTGGCGAGCTGTGGTCGCCGCGCTTCCGCCACCGCACGCTGATGATCTGGAGCCTGTGGTTCCTCGCCCTGCTGGGTTTCTACGGCCTCACTTCCTGGCTCAGCGCCTTGCTGCAGCAATCGGGGTTCGCGGTGACCCAGTCGGTCTACTACACGGTGCTGATCTCCCTCGGCGGCATCCCCGGCTTTCTCGTCGCCGCCTGGCTGGTGGAGCGCTGGGGGCGCAAGCCCACCTGCGTGATGACGCTGCTGGGCGGCGGCGTCATGGCCTTCTGCTACGGGCAGAGCGCGGTGTTCGGCGGCAACCAGGCGCTGCTGATCGGCACCGGCCTGGCCATGCAGTTCTTCCTCTTCGGCATGTGGGCGGTGCTCTACACCTGGACCCCGGAGCTGTACCCCACCTCGGCACGGGCCACCGGCTCGGGCTTCGCCTCGGCCGTCGGACGCATCGGCTCGCTGCTGGGGCCGACCCTGGGTGGGCTGCTGATCCCGCTGGCGGGGCAGGTCGGGGTATTCGCCCTCGGGGCGCTGTGCTTCGGCCTGGCCGCGCTGGTGGTGGCGCTGTTCGGTGTGGAGACCCGTGGGCAGACCCTGGAGGCGCTGTCCGGGGAGGATGGCTGAACGGACGAAGCGCCTTTTGTTGACGCGCGGGTCAAGTTAGAATGCGCGCCGCTATGGCATAGGGCCATGGCATGGGTTCCCTCACCCCATCAGCCAAAAAGGATGACCTCCAATGTCCGTCGCGTTTCCCGCGGCCTGGCGCCCTGCGCTGGCCGGCCTGATCGTTTTCCACATCCTCATCATCATCGCCAGCAACTACCTGGTGCAGTTGCCCATGACCCTGTTCGGCTGGCAGACCACCTGGGGCGCCTTCAGCTTCCCGTTCATCTTCCTCGCCACCGACCTCACGGTGCGGCTGATGGGCAAGCAGGCGGCGCGGCGGGTCATCGCCCGGGTCATGGTGCCGGCGCTGGCGGCCTCCTACGTCGTCTCGGTGCTGTTCCAGGATGCGGCGTTCCAGGGCTTCGGCGCCCTGGGCGAATTCAACCTGTTCGTCGCCCGCATCTCCCTGGCGAGCTTCCTCGCCTACGTGCTCGGGCAGGTGCTGGACATCCAGGTGTTCGACCGCCTGCGCAAGATGCGCCAGTGGTGGATCGCCCCGGTGGTCTCCACCATCGCCGGCAACCTGCTGGACACCTTCACCTTCTTCTCCGTCGCCTTCTGGCAGAGCGACAACCCCTTCATGGCCGAGCACTGGGTGGAGATCGCCACCGTCGACTACGGCGTGAAGCTCGGCGTCAGCCTGCTGCTGTTCGTACCGTTGTACGGCGTGCTGCTCGCCGGCATCCTCCGCGCCATCACTCCCCGCAGCGAACGCACCGCCTGATATCCCCTGCCGGTGTATCGGCGGACATCCACCCAGGGTGTCGCCGGCGGTTCCGCTTCAGCCCACCGCTCTCCCATGTCCACGCGCAAGAAGGGCCGCATCGCGGCCCTTTTCGTTCACTTCACCAGCCGTGCATCCAGGCTGTTCTGGGCCAGGCGCCGGGCCTGGTCCTGGGTCATGCCGAGGTGTTCGTAAAGGGCGTGGAAGTTCTCGGTGACGTAGCCGCCGAAGTAGGCCGGGTCGTCGGAGTTCACCGTCACCTTCACGCCACGTTCGAGCATGTCGAGGATGTTGTGCTGGCTCATGTGGTCGAACACGCAGAGCTTGGTGTTGGACAGCGGGCAGACGGTCAGCGGGATCTGCTCGTCGATGATGCGTTGCATCAGGCGCTCGTCCTCGATGGCGCGCACGCCGTGGTCGATGCGCTGGATCTTCAGCAGGTCCAGGGCTTCCCAGATGTATTCCGGCGGGCCTTCCTCGCCGGCGTGGGCGACGGTGAGGAAGCCTTCGCTGCGGGCGCGGTCGAACACGCGCTGGAACTTGCTCGGCGGGTGACCTTGCTCGGAGCTGTCCAGGCCCACGGCGACGAAGGCGTCGCGGAAGGGCAGGGCCTGGTCGAGGGTCTTCTGCGCTTCGTCCTCGGAGAGGTGGCGCAGGAAGCTGAGGATCAGCCCGGAGCTGATGCCGAGCTGCGTGCGGCCGTCGTCCAGGGCGTGGCGGATGCCGTTCAGCACCACCTCGAAGGGGATGCCGCGATCGGTGTGGGTCTGCGGGTCGAAGAAGGGCTCGGTGTGGATCACGTTCTGCGCCTTGCAGCGCTGCAGGTAGGCCCAGGTCAGGTCATAGAAGTCCTGCTCGGTGCGCAGCACGTCGGCGCCC
The DNA here is from genome assembly GCF_001728945.1 of Pseudomonas sp. ENNP23. NCBI lineage: Bacteria > Pseudomonadati > Pseudomonadota > Gammaproteobacteria > Pseudomonadales > Pseudomonadaceae > Pseudomonas > Pseudomonas sp. ENNP23. The sequence continues at coordinate 15,603 of NZ_LYSP01000053.1, read as the reverse complement.
TGGTAGTACAGGTCGAGGAACTCCTGCAGGTTGTTGAAGGCGTAGGCGCTGCGCAGGCTCTCCACGTCGCCCCAGGGCAGGGCGACCTTGTTGCGTTCGGCCAGGGCGAACAGCAGCTCGGGCTCCAGGGAACCCTCCAGGTGCAGGTGCAGTTCGGCCTTGGGCAGGGCGTTGAGCCAGTCGTACATGGTGTTTTCTCGTGATCAGGCGGGGTTGTGGCGGGCAAGTTTAACTTCCCGGACAGGTTTTCGCCGTACCCGCGCCCGAACGTCAGGGCCGCGCGGTACGGCCCCTGACGAATGGCTCTTTTACTCCGAGGGCCGGCCTCTGTTCAGGCTGTCTCCTGCCGCCGGTAGGCGTAGGTGTCGGCGAAGCGCGCGAGCAGGTACTCGGCGCTGGTCACCGGTGGGTACTTCGGCGGGTTGTCGGCGCTGGAGCAGTTGGGTAGGCAACTGATCTCGGTGTACCGGTGGTTGCTCCAGCGCGCCATCATGTCGCCGATGTTGACCACGAAGCTGCCGGGGATCGGTGGGGCGTCGATCCACTCCCCGCGCACGGGGAGAGGGCAGGGCTTACTTCGGCAGTTCTGCCTTGATGCCTTCGACGTAGTAGTTCATGCCCGCCAGGTCGGCGTTGGTGGCGACCACGCCGTCGGCCAGCTTGAGGGCGCCGCTCTGGTCCTTGATCGGGCCGGTGAAGGGGTGGAACTCGCCGCTCTTGATGCGGGCGATGATTTTCTCCGCCTCGGCCTTCACGTCGGCTGGCACCAGGTCGCTGATGGGCAGTTGGAGGGTGTCTTCGGCCAGGCCGCCCCAGTAGTCCTGGGATTTCCAGGTGCCGGCCATCACGCCTTCGGCGGCCTGGATGCAGTGCGGGCCCCAGTTGTTGACGATGGAGGTGAGCACGGCCTTGGGCCCGAAGTGCGCCATGTCCGAGGCGTAGCCCACGGAGTACACACCACGGCGCTCGGCGGCCTGGATGGGCGCCGGGCTGTCGGTGTGCTGGAAGACCACGTCCACGCCCTGGTCGATCAGCGCGTTGGCGGCGTCGGCTTCCTTGCCCGGGTCGAACCAGGAGTTGACCCAGACCACCTTGATCTCGGCCTGCGGGTCGTACTTGTTCAGCGCCAGCTGGATGGCGTTGATGTCGCGGATCACTTCCGGGATGGGGAAGGAGGCGATGTAGCCGATCTTGTGGCTCCTGGTCATCTTCGCGGCGAGGAAGCCGCCGACGTAGCGGCCTTCATAGGAGCGCGACAGGTAGGTGCCGAGGTTCTTGTCCTGCTTGTAGCCAGTGGCGTGCTCGAAGGTGACCTTGGGGAACTGCTTGGCCACCTTGGCGGTGGGGTTCATGTAGCCGAAGGAGGTGGTGAAGATCAGGTCGTAGCCGCCCTTGGCCATGTTGCGGATGACCCGCTCGGCGTCGGCGCCCTCGGCCACGTTTTCCACATAGGTGGTCTCCACCCTGTCGCCCAGCTTGGCCACCAGGGCCTTGCGGCCTTCCTCGTGCTGGTAGGTCCAGCCGTGGTCGCCGATGGGGCCGACGTAGACGAAGCCGACCTTCAGCGGGTCGGCGGCGGAGGCGCCGAGGGTGGCGCTGAAACCGATGGCGGTGACGAGCGTGCGCAGCAGGTTCTTCTTGGAATCGAACATGGGGGATGGGGCTCCTGGTCTGTTGTTCTGTGCTGTGCCCTGTGGGCTGACCAGGCGATTGCAAAAAGTTGACCAACTGGACAGGCAGCGCGCAAAGCCCCGTACCAGGCCGGTTGATGCAGGCGGGCGGCGCCGTCCGCGAGCGCGGATGGTGCACGGCGGTGCGGCCGCGCCGCCTGCTGGTGCGTTACCAGGGCAGGGTCTGGCCCTTGTAGTCGAGGTAATGCTGCCCGCCGCGACCGGCGTGGGCTTCGATCTGACGTAGGAGGCCGGCGGTGCTGGTCTCCACGTCGATGTCGGCAGCGTCGCCGCCCATGTCGGTCTTCACCCAGCCCGGGTGCAGGTTGAGCACGGTGGGGCGCGGGCCCAGCCATTCCGCCAGCAGACTGCGGGTGAGGGAGTTGAGCGCGGCCTTGCTGGCGCGGTAGAGCGCCAGGCCGCCGCTGTCGTTGCCGGCCACGCTGCCGAGGGTGGAGCTCATGAAGGCCAGGGTGCCGCCGTCACGCAGTTGGCCCTTGAGGCGCTCGGCCAGGCGCACCGGGGCGACGGCGTTGGTCAAGAACAGTTGGGCGACCTCGGCTTCGCTGGCCTGGCTGGCCGACTGGTGGGTGGGGCCGGAGATACCGGCGTTGACCAGGATGAGGTCGAAGCGGCGCCCTCCCAGCCGGCGGGCCAGGGCGTCCTGGCTGTCGGTATCGGTCAGTTCCAGGGTGGCCAGCTCGACGCCGGGCAGGGCGGCCAGTTCAGCGGCGCGGACCGGGTCGCGCACGGTGGCGGTGACCTGCCAGCCGGCGCCGAGCAGTTGGCGTACCAGGCCCAGGCCGATGCCGCGGGATGCCCCGATGACCAGGGCGGCGTGTGGGGTACTCATGGGCGGTCCTCCTTCGGATGAGGGGGCCAGCCTACTCGTTTTCGCCGGCTCCGGCGCTCTAGCTGGTGCCGGCCAGGGCGTCGAGGAAGCTTTCCAGCACCAGGTGCGGGCGCCGGCCCTTGCGGGTCACGGTGGCCAGGCTGAGGTCGTAGAAGCGGCTCGTCGGCTTGAGGGCGCGCAGGCGGCCCTGTTGCACCCAGAAGGTGGCGTAGTGGTCCGGCAGGTAGCCGATGTAGCGCCCGGTGAGGATGAGGAAGGCCATGCCTTCGCGGTCCGATGCACTGGCGGTGCAGTTCAGCGCCTGGTACAGGGCCTGGATCTCGGCGGGCAGACGGAAGGTGGGGGCGATGGCTTCCTGCTCGTTGAGGCGCGTATCGCTGACCTGTGCATCGTCGGCATAGAACAGCGGGTGGCCGACCGCGCAGTAGAGCAGCGAGCGCTCCTCGTACAGCGGCTGGTACTCCAGGCCGGAGAGCGCCGCCGTCTGCGGCACCACGCCGACGTGCACGCGGCCGTCCAGCACCCCTTGCTCCACCTCGCTGGGGGGCGTCATGCGGATGTTGATCACCACGTCGGGGCCGCGCTCCTTGAGCCGCGCCAGGGCGTGGGTGATACGCATGTGCGGCAGGGTGACGAGGTTGTCGGTGAGGCCGATGTTCAGCTCGCCGCGCAGGTGCTGGTGCAGGCCGTTGACCTCGGTGCGGAAGGTCTCCAGGGAGGCCAGCAGCTGCTGGGTGGACTGGTACACCTCGCGGCCTTCCTCGGTCAGTGCGAAACCGGCCCGACCGCGCTGGCACAGGCGCAGGCCGAGGCGCTGCTCCAGGTCGCTCATCTGCTGGCTGATGGCCGAGCGGCCGATGCCCAGCACCGTTTCCGCAGCGGAGAAACCGCCGCACTCGACCACGCTGCGGAAGATCCGCAGCAGGCGGATATCGAAGTCACTGACCTGGCCGAGAGGCTCCGGGCGGCGGGTGCTCATTGTTTAGTGAACCCTGAAGTGAAGTTTTCAAAAGTTGGATTTTCCTGACTTTATGCCCGTGGCAATGTCGACTGCAAGAACCCCTCGGTTCCACCCATGACCTGAATTGCGAGGCAGACAGGAATGAACATGCCGCAGACCACCACCCCGTCCCTGGCCAGCCAACTGAAGCTGGATGCCCACTGGATGCCCTTCTCCGCCAATCGCAACTTCCAGCGCGATCCCCGCCTGATCGTCGCCGCCGAAGGCAGTTGGCTGATCGATGACAAGGGCCGTCGCATCTACGACAGCCTGTCGGGCCTGTGGACCTGCGGTGCCGGTCACTCCCGCAAGGAAATCCAGGAAGCCGTGGCCAAGCAACTCGGCACCCTCGACTACTCCCCCGGCTTCCAGTTCGGCCACCCGTTGTCCTTCAAGCTGGCCGAGAAGATCGCCAGCCTGACCCCCGGCGAGCTGAACCACGTGTTCTTCACCGGCTCCGGCTCCGAGTGCGCCGACACCGCCATCAAGATGGCCCGTGCCTACTGGCGTCTGAAAGGCCAGCCGCAGAAGACCAAGCTGATCGGCCGTGCCCGTGGCTACCACGGCGTGAACGTCGCCGGCACCGCCCTGGGCGGCATCGGCGGCAACCGCAAGATGTTCGGCCAGCTGATGGACGTCGACCACCTGCCCCACACCCTGCAGCCGGGCATGGCCTTCACCAAGGGCATGGCCGCCACCGGTGGCGTGGAGCTGGCCAACGAACTGCTCAAGCTGATCGAACTGCACGACGCCTCCAACATCGCCGCCGTGATCGTCGAGCCGATGTCCGGTTCCGCCGGGGCCATCGTCCCGCCGGTGGGCTACCTGCCGCGCCTGCGCGAGATCTGCGACCAGCACAACATCCTGCTGATCTTCGACGAAGTGATCACCGGCTTCGGCCGCATGGGCACGTGGACCGGCGCCGAGTTCTTCGGTGTGACCCCGGACCTGATGAACGTCGCCAAGCAGATCACCAACGGTGCCATCCCGCTGGGCGCGGTGATCGCCACCCGCGAGATCTACGAGACCTTCATGAACCAGGCCACCCCGGAGTACGCGGTGGAGTTCACCCACGGCTACACCTACTCCGGTCACCCGGTTGCCTGCGCTGCCGGCCTGGCTGCCCTGGAGGTGCTGGAGAAGGAGAACCTCATCCAGCAGTCCGCCGAACTGGCCCCGCATTTCGAGAAGGCCCTGCACGGCCTGAAGGGCGCCAAGCACGTGGTCGACATCCGCAACTGCGGCCTGGCCGGTGCCCTGCAGATCGCCCCGCGTGACGGCGACGCCATCGTCCGTCCGTTCGAGGCCGGCATGGCCCTGTGGAAGGCCGGCTTCTACGTCCGCTTCGGCGGCGACACCCTGCAGTTCGGGCCCACCTTCAACGCCAAGCCGGAAGACCTCGACCGCGTGTTCGACGCCGTCGGCCAGGCCCTGCAAGGCGTCGCCTGATGAGCGTGCGCCCGCAGGCCGTGCCCACCGTGCAGGTGGACAATGCCGAGGTGATCGTCACCGAGTGGCGCTTCGCCCCGGGCGCCGAGACCGGTCGCCATCGGCATGGCTACGATTACGTGGTCGTGCCCATGACCGACGGCACCTTGCTGCTGGAAACCCCGGAGGGCGAGAAGCTCGCCCCCCTGGTGGCCGGGCAGGCCTACTTCCGCAAGGCTGGCGTCGAGCACAACGTGATCAACGCCAGCGGCCACGACGTGGTCTTCGTGGAAACCGAACTCAAGTAATGCACGGTCCGCAGCACCCGCCGCGGACCCACCGGACAAGAACCTGCAAGAGACCCCACCCATGAGCCTCATCCCGCACCTGATCAAGGGCGAACGTGTCGCCGACCAAGGCCGCACCGCCGACGTGTTCAACCCGTCCACCGGCGAAGCCATCCACAAGGTCGGCCTGGCCAGCCGCGAAACCCTGCAGAAGGCCATCGACGCCGCCAAGGCCGCCTTCCCCGCCTGGCGCAACACCCCGCCGGCCAAGCGCGCCCAGGTGCTGTTCCGCTTCAAGCAACTGCTGGAGCAGAACGAGGCCGAGATTTCCCGCCTGATCAGCCAGGAGCACGGCAAGACCCTCGAAGACGCCGCCGGTGAACTCAAGCGCGGCATCGAGAACGTCGAATACGCCTGCGCCGCCCCCGAGATCCTCAAGGGCGAGTACAGCCGCAACGTCGGCCCGAACATCGATGCCTGGAGCGACTTCCAGCCGATCGGCGTGGTCGCCGGCATCACCCCGTTCAACTTCCCGGCCATGGTGCCGCTGTGGATGTACCCGCTGGCCATCGCCTGCGGCAACACCTTCATCCTCAAGCCCTCCGAGCGCGACCCCAGCTCCACCCTGTTCATCGCCGAACTGTTCGAGCAGGCCGGCCTGCCCAAGGGCGTGCTGAACGTGGTGAACGGCGACAAGGAGGCCGTGGACGGCCTGATCGAAGCGCCGGAAGTGAAGGCCATCAGCTTCGTTGGCTCCACCCCCATCGCCGAGTACATCTACAGCGAAGGCACCAAGCGCGGTAAGCGCGTCCAGGCCCTGGGCGGCGCCAAGAACCACGCCGTGCTGATGCCCGATGCCGACCTCGACAACGCCGTCAGCGCGCTGATGGGCGCCGCCTATGGCTCCTGCGGCGAGCGCTGCATGGCCATCTCCGTGGCCGTGTGCGTGGGCGACCAGATCGCCGATGCACTGGTGGAGAAGATCGTTCCGCAGATCAAGGGCCTGAAGATCGGCGCCGGCACCACCTGCGGCCTGGACATGGGCCCGCTGGTCACCGCCGCCGCCCGCGACAAGGTGGTCGGCTACATCGACGACGGCGTTGCAGCCGGCGCCAAGCTGGTGGTGGACGGCCGTGGCTACCGCGTCGCCGGTCATGAAGACGGCTACTTCGTCGGCGGCACCCTGTTCGACAACGTCACCGCCGACATGCGCATCTACCAGGAGGAGATCTTCGGCCCGGTGCTCTGCATCGTCCGCGTCGGCAGCCTGGAAGAAGCCATGCAACTGATCAACGACCACGAGTACGGCAACGGCACCTGCATCTTCACCCGCGACGGTGAAGCCGCCCGCCTGTTCTGCGACGAGATCGAAGTGGGCATGGTCGGCGTCAACGTGCCGCTGCCGGTCCCGGTCAGCTACCACAGCTTCGGCGGCTGGAAGCGTTCCCTGTTCGGCGACCTGCACGCTTACGGCCCGGACGGCGTGCGCTTCTACACCCGCCGCAAGGCCATCACCCAGCGCTGGCCGCAGCGCGCCAGCCACGAGGCCGCGCAGTTCGCGTTCCCCAGCAACGGCTGATCCGTACAGGCAAGGGGGCATGACCGGTGACGGTCATGCCCCTTTTTCTTTTACCCACTCTCAGAGGACCCGCTCCGCTGTCGAACCGACTGTCATTGCCCTTCCAGATGACAGCGACACCAAGAACAATCAGAGAAGGAATCGCCCATGCCCTCTTCACCGCTCCTCGCCTCGCAACTGCCCCGCGACACCTCCACGGCCCTCGCGCCCGGTCTCAAGCAACGCCACGTCACCATGCTCTCCATCGCCGGGGTGATCGGCGCCGGCCTGTTCGTCGGCTCCGGCCACGCCATCGCCGCCGCCGGCCCGGCCGTGCTCCTGGCCTACCTGTTCGCCGGCACCCTGGTGGTGCTGGTGATGCGCATGCTCGGGGAGATGGCCGTCGCCTCGCCCGACACCGGCTCCTTCTCCACCTACGCCGACCGTGCCATCGGGCGCTGGGCCGGCTTCACCATCGGCTGGCTCTACTGGTGGTTCTGGGTGCTGGTCATCCCGTTGGAGGCCATCGCCGCGGCGGCCATCCTCAACGCCTGGTTCCCCGCCATCGACACCTGGATGTTCGCCCTGCTGGTGACCCTGGCGCTGACCGTCACCAACCTGTTCAGCGTGGCGCGCTACGGCGAGTTCGAGTTCTGGTTCGCCCTGCTCAAGGTGCTGGCGATCATCGCCTTCATCGTGCTGGGCGCCGTGGCCCTCGCCGGTGGCCTGCCGGAGCGCGAGGTGAGCGGCCTGGGACACCTGATGGCAACCCATGGCGGCTTCCTGCCCAACGGCTATGGCGCCGTGGTCGGGGCCCTGCTCACCACCATGTTCAGCTTCATGGGCACCGAGATCGTCACCATCGCCGCCGCCGAGTCGCAGAACCCGGCCCGGCAGATCACCCGCGCCACCCGCTCGGTGATCTGGCGCATCGGCCTGTTCTACCTGGTGTCGATCTTCCTCGTCGTCTCCATCGTGCCGTGGAGCGACCCGCAGCTCGCCGAAGTGGGCTCCTACCAGCGCGCCCTGGAACTGCTGGCCATCCCCCACGCCAAGCTGATCGTCGACCTCGTCGTGCTGGTGGCCGTCGCCAGTTGCCTCAACTCGGCGATCTACACCGCCTCGCGCATGGTCTTCTCCCTGGCACGCCGGGGCGACGCGCCCGAGCGCCTGCAGCGCACCAACGCCAGCCAGGTGCCCCGTGCCGCCGTCCTGGCCAGCACCGCCGTGGGCTTCCTCACCACGGTGCTGAACTACTTCGCGCCGGAGAAGGTGTTCGCCTTCCTCCTCGCCTCCTCGGGGGCGGTGGCGCTGCTGGTCTACCTGGTCATCGCCGTGTCCCAACTGCGCATGCGCCGCCAGTTGCAGCAGACCGGGGATTCGCCGGAGTTCCGCATGTGGCTGTACCCCTGGCTGACCTGGGCGGTGATCCTGTTCATCAGCGTCGCCCTCATCACCATGCTGGCCATGCCCGCCCACCGGCAGGAAGTGCTGGCCACGGCCCTGCTCAGCGTCCTCATCGTCTGCCTCGGGCTGCTCAATGCCCGGCGCAAGCGGCGCATCGAGGCCGGCATCCCCGCCAGCGCCTGACGGGCCGCCAGGCGTGCAACGCAAAAGCCCCGGCATGGCCGGGGCTTTTGCATTCAAAGGGGCGTTTCAGCGCTCCCCGGATCGGGTCTCCGCCATGTCCCCGCCGCCTGCCCAGTCCCTGGGCAGTGCGCCGCTCTCCACATAGCGATGGAAGGATGACCACGGCCAGTCCACCACTCGCGCCACATGACCGTGCTTGCGCGGGTTGTGGTGGATGTAATCCACGTGCCGGGCGAAGTCGGCATCGTCGCGGATGCGGTGCTCCCAGAAGCGGCGTTGCCAGATGCCGCGCTCCCGGCGTTTTTGACGACTTGCTAGGGCAAGTCCGGCAGAAGTGCGTGGGAAAAATTACGCGAACTATGCAGCCGCATAATTTGTATTTCCGAATAGAAAGTTTGAGTCAAGAGAAAGGCCAGTCGAGATACTGGCCTTTTATCGTCGCCTTAGTGCTTTCAAAGACCTTTCAATAGTGTGAACTCAATAAACGCGGTATCTGCCTTGTTCACGATAAACCTCGCTTCCTTGAAGGCGTATTCGGTACCAGGGCGATAATCGAGTGTTACGTCTTGGCTAAGAGTTGGCTTTGAAAATCCACCCTGAGTGAATTCGCGGTATACGAATCGAATCTGTCCGGAAGACAAGCCAGAATAAATCAACACTTGTCTTGGGGTTTGGTGCTGGCCGTTATCAATATCTTCTTCGTAGTCCTCAAGGTTGAGTTTGACGGGCGTTTTGAGTGGGGCGGTATAGAAGGTGTTCTCATTGGACGGAAGCCAGCGCCAATAAATTCTGGTGGCGATATCAGGTGTTTCATTGGGGGCAAGTAGTCCGCCATATGCCTCTTTTCGAGCCAGACTGAAGAACGTACTCGGGTATTTGTAAAAATGCCCTGCACTAGAGCTTCCTTCCTTGGCGAGTCTTGCTGGCGTGAGCCGGAAGTCGAAGGTCTTCCATTTATGCATGACATGGGCAGAGGCATCTGAAGCCATGGTCGCGGTCTGGTGAGCGACCTTAGATGGCGTAATCGAGTATTCGCCAGCAGTCAGCATCTCCTCACCGACCGCAGCCTTGAGTTTAGTGGGTGATGTGAGGAGCTTCCCAGGAACCAACGTCCCTGTATAAGGCTCGGTTATCGATTCGTTCTTGATATCGCTGGCACAGCCTGACAGCAGAGCAGCAATAGCTACTGACGTCATGTATGCCTTGGGTAGTAGTGGGCGCATCGTTCTTTCCTTTGCTCTCCCCGAAAGAGGAGAGAACATACTGCGAACTGATGTCTAAGGGCTATTTTCTAAGCCGCAACGTGGCGGGGCGGTTCGCGGAACTCATTGCATTCGAAAGGGCCGGGCAGACCTCTCGTCAATCCGCTGCGGATTGGCTGCGGGCGAAGTCGATGATGGCCTGGATGGCGGCGCGGGCCTGGGGGCTGTTGTGCCAGCAGGTGGAGCCCATCATGCGGGCGATCTGCAGGGTCAGGTCGGCGGCTTCGCAGCGGGCCAGTTGCGCCAGGTCGCGGAAGCCGATCTGTTCCAGGCGGCTGACCACGGTGGGGCCGACGCCTTTGAGGGCTACCAGTTGGGCGCGGGTCTCGGAGGTGAAGCCTTGGGGTTCGCTCATGGTCGGGCCTCAGCTTTCTGGTTGCGGTGGGGGCGCGTTTTCCATCTCGGCAATGCGTTGGCGAATCCTCGCGAGGTCGCTGACCGGGATGACGAAGGTGAAGGCCCACATATCGCCCATCCGCTGCGCCTGGCGGGACCAGATGAAGACGACAGCAGCCGGTAGGCCGCCCAGCAGGAAGGGGTTGGTTTCCACCAGACGGAAAGCGCTGCGAATCAGCACCTGGGTGAGATGAGGCGGTTCGCCATTGGGGGCAATCACTCGAATACGGCAAATCCATTTCCCTGGGGTGAAGCCGCGCAGCAGCCACTCGCATAGCGGGAAGTACAGGGCCGCCGGCAGTATGGCGGCGAGCACCTGCCTGGTCGGCAGATAGAGGAGCGCGACCAGGCTGGCGATCAGGGCGATGTCGAGGGTGAAGGCAATGCCGCGCAAGAGCAGCATTCGGGTGCGGGAAACTTCCATGTCGGGTTAACCACAGGAGGATTGAAAGGTGCGCCAGCATAAACCAGAGCCCTCCTTCCGACTGTGATCTGAGCGTTCGGGCGGTGTACCGCTGCCCACAATTTCTGTGGGGCAAGCTGTGGATAACATTGGGGCGGATCGCTGCGGCCCCGGCCGCCCGTGGGGTTCAGGCGGCTGGTGGTTTTTCCGTCAGCCGCTGTACTCGCGGCACCAGGTTTCGCCGTATTCCGCGAGCAGGGCCTGGACCAGGCCGCGGGCCTTTGCGGCGTCGGCGAAGCGGAACAGCACCCAGACCAGGCTGCGTACCTGTTCGTCACGGGTCTTGTAGTGGGGGATGTCCTGCAGGGCGTCGGTGGCCTGCTGGAACCAGGCGAACAGCAGGCGCTGGTCGGCGTCGTCGGCCCCGAACAGGAAGATGAACAGCACGCCGATGAAGGCGAGGCTGAAATCCAGGTTGTCGCGGTCGAAGGCCAGCCGGGCGAACGGCACCGCCTGCAGCACGCGGGTGATTTCGCTGTGCAGCCAGGCGTCCTCGCCGAATTCGGCCTTGAGCTTGGCGGCCTTGGCCAGCATGCCGGGCTGATGGGCGAAGCGGCCGACCTGGGCGAGCAGGGCCAGGCGGCGGGCGTGGGCCTCCAGGGTCATCTCGCCGCCGAACAGCAGGACCATCTCCCAGCGTTTGAGGCGGCAGCGCGGGTAGCCGTGTTCGGCCAGCACCCGGGCCGCGTCGGTCGCTGCGGTGGTGAGCAGGTCGAGATGGCGCTGGCTCTCGGCAGGCGGTGTGCCGCCGTTCAACAGCAGGTGGTAGTAGAAGGCCCGTAGGGTGGCGTCATCGAGCTCCTTCGGCGGCTTCTTCACCAGCGGGGTGATGCTCGGGTGGTGGCTGCAGTAGTAGGCGTTGGAGCTGTTGGCGGCGGCGAAGTCGGCTTCGCCGGAGGCGATGAACTGCTGGATGATTTCCGTCTTGCTGGACATGGGCATTCCCCGGTTGGCGGCGCCTCGCAGCATAGAGGGCCTATCGGGGCATTTCTGCGGGGGCGGTGGCGTTCCCTGCAGGCGGTGGCTCGGCGGCGCTGGTTTTTCAACGGACGCTGTGCGCAAATGCCCGCCGGTTTCCCTTTCACGACGACCCCTGTCATGCGCAAGGCCGATCGCCTGTTCCAGGTGGTGAACCTGATCCGTGCCCACCAGCCCATCAGCGCCCGACGCCTGGCGGAGCGCCTGGGCGTGTCGGTGCGGACCATCTACCGCTACGTGGACGACCTGTCCCTGAGCGGCATCCCGATCTACGGCGAGGCCGGCGTGGGCTATGCGCTGGACGAGCACTTCGAGCTGCCGCCGCTGGCGCTCAATGCCGATGAGCTGGACGCGCTGCTGCTGGGCGTCGAGCTGCTGTCGCGCACGGTGGGAGCGGAGATGGCCGGGGCGGCGCGCTCGTTGCTGAGCAAGATCCAGGCGGCGGTGCCGGCCCATGGGCTGGACCCGCAGGCGGCACCGGTGCGGGCCTTCGTCAGCCCCTTCACCCAGGAGCAGATGCGCCACTGGGATGCGCTGCGCCGGGCGATCCGCGACCGTGCGGCGCTGCGCATCGAGTACCTGAGCCTGGACGAGCGCGCCTCCCAGCGGGTGATCCAGCCGGTGGGGTTGTTCTACTGGGTGGGCAAGTGGACGGTGGCGGCCTGGTGCGACCTGCGCGGGGAATACCGCGACTTCCGCGTGGACCGCATTCAGGCACTGGCGCGCCTGCCCGCTGCCGCGCCCGCTGGCGAGGCGCCGAGCCTGGAGGCCTACATGCGCCAGCGCTGCGCGCCGGAGCCGGCCACTGACAGCACGCTGTCAGCAGGGGGCCTCTAGGCTGCGTCGTCCCACCCAGCGGAAGGCGATCAACATGCAAGAGTCATCGGTTCTGGAACTGGTGCTGTTCACCACCAAGCCCGGTCGCGAGGCGCGGGTGGCGGAGCTGCGCGAACAGGTGCGCGAGGCGCTGCGGGATTTCGAGGGCTTCATCGGCCTGCGCGGCCTGGCCGCCGTCGAGGGCGCGCCGGTCTACGCCGACCTGGTGGAGTGGACCTCCCACGAGCAGGCCCTGGCTGCCGCGCGGGCCTTCAGCGAGCGTGACCTGCGCTTCCAGCCCTACCTGCGGGAGATCCAGGAAGTGATCTTCATGGGGCACTTCAGCCCGGCGTAGCCACCAGCAGGCCGGCCAGGCGCTGATGCAGGGCGGCCAGGTCGTCATCACGCAGCGCCAGGCGGAATTCGTGCTGCAGCACCTCCAGCAGCGCGTCCGGGTCGGTGAGGGTGTGTTGGTGTGCCTGGCCATCGGGCGTGCGGCGGGTGAACAGGCCGTTGCGCAGGGTCAGGCGCTGCCCGGGCTCGGTGCGGGCGGCCACCAGCATCTGGCAGAACAGGCTGTCCGGGTGGGTGGAGGTGTACCAGTTGCGCGGGGTGAAATCGATCCAGGGCTGGGGCTGCAGGTCGAAGTGGTAGACCGGCAGCCAGGCGTCGCCGATGCGGGTCTCCAGGTGGTAGTCGCCCTGTGTCTCGCTCGGCGTCAGCAGTCGGAAGGGCAGGTCGCCCAGGCCCTCACGGCCTTCCAGGGGCAGGGCGCGGGTCGGGTTGGCGGAGCCGAAGCCGACATCGGCGAGGCAGGCACCGTCGGCCAGGTCGATGCGCAGCATCAGGTGCGAGGTGAGGGTCAGCGGCGCCTCGGCGGGCAGCCCCCAGCGCACCCGTGCCACCAGCGGCGTGACGCGGAAGCCCAGGCTCATCAGCAGCCGGCCGAACAGGCCGTTGAGTTCGAAGCAGTAACCACCCCGGCCGTGCTCCACCACCTTGGCGAAGACCCGCTCGGCGTCGATGTGGATGGGCCGCGCCAGCAGCACGTCGAGGTTCTCGAAGGCCACCCGCGCCAGGTGCGCGCCGATCAGGGCATCCAGGGCCTGCCGATCCAGGCGTTGCGGTGCGGGAAGGCCGATATGGGCGAGGTAGGCGCGGGTCTGGTCGGGGGTGAGCGGGTGCATGCCGGGCTCCATGGGCGTGACCCGAGGATGCTAGCAGAGCGCCGTGAACCTGCCGCTTGTTCTGGTTATGAAACGGGGCTGTGGAATATACGCAACGTTCAGCGTCAAATTGTCTGACAAAGCTCTGGATTATCAAGGGCTTGTACATTTCCTACGACTTTCGTTTGTCGCTTTTTGCGATCACAAGACGTGTATCTGTTTGACATATTTGACGGGTTTGGCAGACTGCTCGCCCGTTGCGGCAGGTGGCCACGACCCCGGCAAGGCATGCGCCTTCAGGGTGTCGCTCGCCGGTTGTGACGCGCCACGAAAACAAAAATTCTGTCAGTCCCGGCGGCCTCGCGGGCCCAGCCCACGCCGGATGACGGGCGAGCCACTGGTATTCATCCCATGCTGATCTGGTTTGTTGCGGTCTACCTGCTGATCACCGTCGGTGTCGGCTTCTACGCATCCACTCGCGTCAAGAACTCCAAGGATTTCGCCGCCGGCGGCAGGAGCATGTCCTTCCCCCTGGTCGCGGCGATGGTGTTCGCCACCTGGTTCGGTTCCGAAGCCCTGCTGGGCATCCCCGCCACCTTCATCGAGGAAGGCTTCGCCGGCATCATCGAGGACCCGTTCGGTTCCTTCGGCTGCCTGATGCTGGTGGGCCTGATCTTCGCGCGCCCGCTGTACCGCATGAACCTGCTGACCATCGGTGACTTCTTCCGCAAGCGCTACGGTCCGCACGTCGAGATCTTCACCAGCCTGGTGATCATCGGTTCCTACCTGGGTTGGGTGGCGGCGCAACTGACCGCCCTGGGCGTGGTGTTCAACGTGCTCTCCGACGGCTCCATCAGCACCACCCAGGGCATGCTGATCGGCACCGGCATCGTGCTGCTCTACACCCTGTTCGGCGGCATGTGGTCGGTGGCGCTGACCGACTTCATGCAGATGATCATCATCGTGATCGGCCTGGTGTACCTGACCTGGCTGATCAGCGGCATGGCCGGCGGTGCCGACGTGGTGATCAGCCACGCTGCAGCCGAGGGCAAGTTCACCTTCATCCACGGTTTCGAGCCACGGGACATCGTCGCCTTCATCGCCGCCGCGGTGACCCTGATGCTGGGCTCCATCCCGCAGCAGGACGTGTACGCCCGCGTCATGTCGGCCAAGACCGAGAACATCGCTGCCCGCGCCTCCATGGCCGGCGCGGTGTTCTACCTGTCGTTCTGCATGCTGCCGCTGTTCCTCACCTACGCCGCTTCACTGATCGACCCGGCGATGGTGCAGAAGTGGCTGGCCGAAGACGCGCAGATGATCCTGCCGCACCTGATCATGGAGCGGACCCCGCTGTTCGCCCAGGTGATGTTCTTCGGCGCGCTGCTCTCGGCGATCATGTCCACCGCCTCGGGCACCCTGCTGGCGCCGTCGGTGACCTTCACCGAGAACATCCTGAAGAACTTCGTGCCGGCCATGAGCGACCGCCAGTTCCTGCTGGCCATGCGCGTGAGCGTGGTGCTGATGACCATCGCCACTTCGGTGTTCGCTCTGAACTCCAACGCCAGCATCTACGAGATGGTCGGCAACGCCTACAAGGTCACCCTGGTGGCCGCCGTGGTGCCGCTGTTCGCCGGGCTGTTCTGGAAGCGTGCGACCACCCAGGGTGCGCTGCTCGCCATTGCCTTCGGCCTGCTGAGCTGGATTTCCCTGGAACTGACCTACCAGGAAACCGACTTCTGGCCGCCGCAACTGGCCGGCCTGCTGATGAGCCTGCTGGGCATGGTGATCGGCTCGCTGATCCCGCAGTTCAGCCGCGACCGTGGCCAGAGCGTGCAGGGCATCACCGCCTCTGCATCGACCCGCGCCTGACCCCAGGCGCCCTCCCCGGACGGGGAGGGCGCTGCCTGCCCTTCCGCGTTACCTTCCCTTCCTCTTCGTACTGACTGACCCCGCGCCAGGCGGCGGACTCTGTGCTGCCCGGCGTGCGGCCGTGCGGCATCCATGCCCTGGATGGACCAGCGGGTGTGCGTGCGGGGGGAGTGTGGCGAAGGGAAGTGAAGAGCGGAGAGGGCGGGTGCCGGGACCCGAGGCGCGCCGGCTGGACGCCGGCGCGCGGAGGGATCAGAAGTGCAGCTT
>NZ_LYSP01000052.1:0-35278 GCF_001728945.1 Pseudomonas sp. ENNP23 | reverse complement strand
CTCAAGCTCGACCCCGGCGGTGTCACCTTCAGCGGCGCCAGCATCAACCTGAACTCAGGGGGCAGCCCGGGAGACGGCGCCGGCTTGAACGTGTTGTTGCCGGGAAAACCAGCATCGGCTGACCGTGATCGGGCTGGAGCCCCAAATCTGGCCCCCCTCCCCAACAAAGGATTTGGACCGATGTGCGGTAAGCGCAGTGGCGGTACTTGCAGCCGGGAGGATTGCCCATGTATGCGGGGTTGAATGAGCTCCTTCGATTGATGGAGGACGCGAGGCAGTCATGGGATGCCATGCCCGATCACCCCGGGCAGAGATTCTTCATTCTCGATCTGGAGCGCGTGCCCGACTTGCTTCAGCAGGTCTATTCCCAGGAAGACCCTGGCCAACCTCGGCTCCTCCTCAACGGCACCCCTCATGAAGCGTTTGCCGACCAGGGAGCCTTGTGGTTGGAAGCGCTTCCGGGTAGCCCTCTCGAAGCCCTGTGCTTGCGGCTGTGCCGGGAGCAGCATGCCGGCGTCGCCATACAGGCCAGCGATGAGCACGCAGCGCTGAAGCACGCGCGTCACCTCCTGATGGTGGACGATGGCTCTGGCGGCCAGAGCGTATTGCCCTTCTATCGCCCTGACTATTGGGGAGCCTACGCCCTGACCCAGCCCCAAGGGCTTTACGGTCCCTGGTTCTCTGTTGGCATATCCCTCCCGACACGTTTGCTGGGCTACACGGAGGATGATGGCCTCGTCTGGTCGCCCACTCCTTCAGAGAGAGTCGTTGACCCTTCGCTTCGTTATTTCCTTTCGCCCCAGACATTGCCCACGCAGCGGGTACTGCGCTGGCTGTACTGGCTCGACAGCCACCACGACGTATTCGGGCGTTACACCCCCGAGCAACTGCCAGGCGTGATCGATGACCTCGAACTGCTCGTCGATCACGGCATTTACGAAGGGCGCTGGCTGATGAAGCTGGGGCCATTGCTGCGTCGTGGGCCCCTGGCTGAGCAAGCCTCGGTCATGTCCATCCTGCAGCAACCCAACGAGCCCTTCATCACAGTGGATCTTCTCCGCGACCTTGCTCCGGAAGCGTTCAGGTAACTCCCCATGGAAACGACCAATCACAAGATTCAGCCCGGTGAAACACTTGGAAGCATCGCCGAGCGTTACAACTGCACGCTTGCAGAGCTGCGCCAGCTCAATCCGTTCATTCGTGGCAGTGATCACATACAGGTGGGCTGGAACCTGAGTGTGCCCAAACGCGCAGGTGCCAAGCCCCAGCAGCCTCAAGCTGCAGCAAAGCCGGCGGCTTCATCCAACGGCAAGCCGTCGGATGTGCTTGACCTGCCAGCGCGGGCCAAGGCCACGGAAAGCCGGGCTTCAGAGTGTTTCAAGAAAACCGCGCCCCCCGGGTGTTCGCCCCGATTCTCCAGCGTGCTCTATGCCACCAAGGAGAAAGCATTCTGGTTACTTCCCCAGCGCGCCGAGGTGGCGATCAAAGAGGCTGCCCGTCATTTGGGGGATTTGGTGAGCCCAAGCCTGCCGCCAGATGATCGAAAGCGAGGGCTCGATGAAAGTGGGCTGCTCGAGTACTTCCTCGAACCCAGGCTCAGTTACTTCCTGGCCGGTGATGAACAAGCGCGCATGCAGGGGTTCGAGAGCCGATTCCCTCATATGGAACACACCTGGGGTTATGAACGCGCGATGATCCTTTCAGATCCGCGGATGCAGGCCTTTGCGCATCATCGCAAGCGCCTCAAAGAGATCGACGAGTGGTTGGGCCTCAGGAAAACAGCCGTGCGCAATGCCGAGGCGCGCGGCTACAAGCTTGAGAGTGGTCACCTGCTCAGCCCCGAAGCCCTTGCGGCGCGCGATGCTGTTCAGGCTTACCTCAAGGTGCGCGGGCCCTACCTCAAAGAAAAAAAGCGGCTCGACGCCAACTACAAGCAGCTGACACAGCTGCTGATCGAGTCCAGCCGGCGCTTCGAGGAGGCCCACGCCTGCCGTCGGCGTTGCCAGGGAAAGCTGAACAGCTACCTGAAGTGGCGCGACGAGAACAAGGACGCTCTCGATTTTGCGGCTTATGTAAATGCCATTCTTGACGTCGCCGACTACGGCCTGGCGGTGCCCGAGTTCGCCCTGATCGGCCTTGGCAACACCGACCCCACCTTGGGGGTCAAGCACTTCACTCGCTACCTCGACCTCATGAGGCAGCAGCAAAGCATCGAACAGCAGTTGCTGACCAAGTACCAGCAATGGGTACGGGCTGCCGGCGAGAACATCCGGCCTCCCAATGGGCTGTTCGATGCCGAGCGAAAAGCATGGGCCATGCTGGATGCCGAACTCGGCACCTTGCAAAAAGAAGCAGCGGAAAACGTCAGGAACAGCAAGCCCAGTCGCCACCTGCTCTGGGAGCCCGAGCAATTCGCGCCTCGCCCGGTCGAGCGCCTGGTGAGGCCCGATTTCCCTCTGCGCGAAGTGAGCCTGCCTGATACGCCTGGGCTTCCGTTGCGGCACTTCAGCCTGGAAGTCCTGCGCAAGCTCCTGCCGGTGCAAACGAAAGCCAGAGCCAAGTTCACCGGTTTTACCGCCAACAACGCTGATATCGAACGCGCCGAAAGCGAATTCAAAATCTGGCTCCAGGAGGTGGGCGCCGTGGAGGTGCCCGATCAGGGGCCCTGGTTCGAGCCTGAGGGCTGGTTCGACGTCGAGCGCTTCCACCGTTATCTGGAAGGTAAGCGTGGCTACCAGGTCGACAGCCTTCAGAAAGCCAGTGACCGCAAGGAGTGGGGGGAGCGGCTGCGGCAACTGGTGTTCCGCGACGACATGCGCCGGCGTTTGCGCCTGTTCAACCCGACATCCCAGGCTCAGTTGGTGCGTTGTCTGATGCCGCCACGGGGCAATGTCCACACCGTCAAGAGCCTCAAGGGGCCGAGCTTCAGTCTTACGGGCGGCTTGAGTGCCAGTGCGGAGGTGTCCATGGAGCTCGACCTTGCCCAGGGCGAGGTGGAACTGTTCCGCCTTGATTTGCCCGAGCGTAGCGCGGCCAAAGACCTGAAGCTGGCCTACCTCAACCACCAGAAGCAACCTGCCCAGCTCAACATCGGGCGCTTCTCGCTGCACCTGGGGGCGAGGGCCTGGGGTTTCGCAGGTGCCGCTCTGATGCTCTCCAGCAAGCTCTCCCTATCCCCTCGGTTTGGGCAAAGCGGGGCAGACGTATCCACGGTTCAACAGGCTCGCCGGCCCGGCACCTTGAGTGCCGAGCGGACGGACAGCAGCACCCTGCTTTCCGGACCAGGCGAGCACGTGCAACTCAAGGACGGGCTGAAAAGCAGCTTCAACCTCTTTGCCGGTGTGCAAGCCGGCATCAAGCTGACCGGCGCCCTCAATTGGGCGCCGCCCAAGCACCTCGTACTGATTCGCCAGGCTCCCAACCTGGCCAATGGCGAGTCCCCGGCCGATGGTTGGCTGACGCTGGCCCAGTTGCAGGCCAGCCTGTCCGTTGCTGCCGGGCTTGGGCTGAAAGGCGAGGTAGGCCTGTCGCTGGAAAAAGGCTGCCTGATCCTGCGCCTCAAGGCCGCCGTCATCGCCGGGCCCGGAGCAGAGGGCGCGTTCTCCTTCGCCGTGGGCTACGAAGCGGTGGGCGAACTGATCAACCTCGTCCGCCGGGAACTGCGCCAGAACAACTACCACCACCTGGAATGGATCGACGGCGACGCCTTCGCCTGGCTCAGCAAGCTCAACCTGCTGGGAGGCCTGGGGGTCGATGTGGGCATGGTCAGCCTGCTGGCCATCCGCAGCGCCGATGTGGTCGGCAATCTCTATGAGGCCCTGACCAGCAGCGGCAAGGGCGGGCCGATTGCCCACGCCATTCTCAATTACGAAAACCAGCGCGAACTTAGCCAATGGTTTGTTGACGCTATTCCGGAAGCCCTAGGGCCGCTCCTGATGACTTTGTTGAGCCCGCCGAAGGCGTTTGATTTAGCTGACACTGTCGACACAGCTAAATTTGGAGAAGGGCAGTTAATTAAGGATGGCAAGGCGCCCAACGTAGTTGACCCAGCCAGCACGGCTCAAGCCGAAGAAATCTCGATGGGCGGGTATGACGAAGATGGATGTCTCCTGCTGCAGCAAAGAGCCATCGAACGGGTGCTGCGGTGGATAGTTTCCTCTGCTCGGAGCAGTAACACCCTGACTCAGGCCCAGCGGCAATTCGTTGAAGCGTGTTCCCGTATGAACCGTTTTGGTACGCGCGAGAAAAAATCTGGACAAAGCTACTGCGAAAACCGATTGCGGATGGATGATTTCATGGAAAAAGTGGCAGGGGCACTAGGGCGCCAAAGGGTCGATGGCGAGCGGATAAGAGCGTCTTATAAAGAGGTTGTGAAAGTGCTGTCGGCCTCTTCTGATAAATATTGTCGGCGAAGCAATTTTTATGGCGTTACTTACTTGTCAAGTAAGCGTGTAATTTATACCGGTCCAGGAGAGTAGTAAATGCACCGGTGTATTGTTTTAATAAGTTTTATTTGGATGCTGGTGTTTCCTTGTGCAGGTGTTGCTGAGTTGTCGTTGGGGCAACAGGCGGCAAAAGAGCGAGGGCTGATGTTGTATAATCAACATAAAGCAATAAGTGCCGAGCCTTATTTAAAAGAGGCGGCGGAAGCGGGAGACCGAGAAGCACAGTATTTTCTAGGCGAAGCCCTTCGCTTCAATAATCGCTATATGACTGAGGAAGCCTATAAATGGTATGCCGCTGCAGCCGCTCAAGGTGATTATTATGCGATGTACCGGCTTGCAAGAACGGGTTCCGACTTATGTTCCGTGATGGGTAATTGTTCATCGGACGGCAAGACGGCCAAGGAGTGGTTGGTCTTGGGCAGGGAAACGGCTAAGGCATTAGCCGAACAGGGTGACGCCGAGGCAATGTATGTCTTGTATTACCTGACCACCAAGATTGAGTGGCTAGAGAAAGCCGCTGAAGCTGGACGCCCTGAGGCTCAGTATGATCTGGCTCGGTATTATCAGAAGGGTAACGGATTCTTCTTTCCGCCCTGGAGGCGCTCGGAAAGAGCTTGTCAGTTGCTAGAAGCTTCTGCACAGGGGGGGTATATCCGGTCAATGTTGCTGTATCAGGACTGCCTTTACGAGCGGGGAGATAATACAGGTATTCGTTACTGGATAGAAAAAGCAGTTGAAAAAGGGGATGCCGATACAGTTATTGATTATGTTCAGCTGCTCTCGCATAAACCTGAACGCTATGAGGTTTCCCTAGATCTTGTACGGGCCTATGGCTTCCTGATTTTGCTAGAGGAGTTAGATGGTGGAGGTGCTGCTATTTCATTTGTTGAAGATTTCAAGCCTAAGCTTCTTGAGCAACTAACTCCGGAACAAATCGAGCAGGCCAAGGCGTTTGCAAAAGAATGGAAGGCAACCCATCCGCCTTTGTCTTACTTCCCCGATAAACTGGGTTTCTAAGGTATGCCGCGTATTGTTATTGCTCTGTTTGGTTTGACGGTGGCGCTTACAGGTCAGGCTGCAATATTGAGCCCTGAGCAGCAAGTTTCCAAAGAGCGCGGCATAGTACTGTATAACCAGTATAAGGAAACCGACCCCTACCTTCTTATTGCCGCCGAGGCGGGAGATTCCGAAGCTCAATATTACTTGGCGGAGGAAATTCGTCAGAGAAACTTTTCTATAACTGCAGAGGCCTATAAATGGTACGCCGCTGCGGCCGCTCAAGGTGATTATTACGCAATGTACCGGCTTGCAAGAGCGGGTTCCGACTTATGTTCTGTGATGGGTAATTGTTCATCGGACGGCAAGACGGCCAAGGAGTGGTTGGTCTTGGGCCGGGAAACGGCCAAGGCATTAGCCGAACAGGGTGACGCCGAGGCAATGTATGTCTTGTATTACCTGACCACCAAGATCGAGTGGCTGGAGAAGGCCGCCGAAGCTGGAAGCCCCGAGGCTCAGCATGATCTGGCCCGGTATTATCAGAAGGGAAACGGATTCTTCTTTCCGCCGTGGAAGCGCTTGGAAAGAGCTTGCCAGTTACTAAAAGAAGCTGCGCAAGGAGGCTACATTCGGGCAATGGAGCGTTATCAGGAGTGCCTAGACGAGCAAGGTGACAATGCAGGTATTCGCTACTGGATAGAAAGAGCAGTTGAAAAAGGTGATGCCGGTACGACCATTGCTTATGTTCAACTCCTCCTGCATACCCCGGAGCTTTATGGGGTTCCTCTGGATCGAGTCCGGGCTTATGGCTTCCTGATACTGCTTGAGGAATTGGATGGTGGAGGTGGTGCCATTTCGTTTGTTGAGGATTTCAAACCTAAGATTCTTGAGAAAATAACGCCGGAACAAATCGAGCAAGCCGAGGCGTTTGCAAAAGAATGGAAGGCAACCCATCCGCCTTTGTCTTTCTTCCCCGATAAACTGGGCTTCTAAGGCTGCACATTGCAATCGTCACGCACTCTGCGGGGCGAAGCCTGCATCGTGTCAGGAGAGTAGTTAATGCGTTGGTATGTTGCTCTAGCAAATTTGACTTGGCTATTGCTGTTTCCGTGTCTCGGTATGGCTCAATTGTCAGTTGGGCAGTTGGCTGCCAAAGAACGCGGCATAATACTGTACAAGCAATATAAAGTGACCGACCCCTACCTGCTTATTGCCGCTGAGGCGGGAGATTCCGAAGCTCAATATTACTTGGCGGAGGAAATTCTGCAGAGAGATTTTTCTATAACTGCGGAGGCCTATAAATGGTACGCCGCTGCTGCCGTCCAAGGCGACTATTACGCGATGTATCGACTTGCAGGAGTCGATTCTGATTTGTGCGCCACGATGAGCAATTGTTCGGCAGGCGGTAAGACGGCCAGGGATTGGTTGCTGTTGGGCCGGAAAACGGCAAAGGCATTGGCCGCTCAGGGGGATGCCGAGGCAATGTATGTCTTGTATTACCTGACCAATAATATCGAATGGTTGGAGAAAGCCGCCGAGGCTGGTTATGCAGAGGCCCAGCATGATCTCGCTATGTACTACCAAGACGGAAATGGATTTTTCTTTCCGCCATGGAAACGCTCGGAAAGAGCTTGCCAGCTTCTAGAGGCTTCTGCAAAAGGGGGCTATGTCGAGTCTATGAAATATTATCAAACCTGTTTTCGCGAGCAGGGCGATGAGGAGCATGTCCGTTATTGGATAGAGAAAGCGGTTGAAAAAGGAAGTGCCAGTTCAATTATGGATTATGTTCAGCTGCTCTCGCATAATCCGGAGGGTTATGGCGTTCCTCTCGACCTTGTCCGAGCTTATGGCTTCCTGATACTGCTTGAAGAACTGGATGGTAGAGTTGGTGCCGTTTCGTTTGTTGAAGATTTCAAGCCCAAGCTTCTTGAGCAACTAGGGTCGGAACAAATCGAGCAAGCCGAGGCGTTTGCAAAAGAATGGAAGGCAACCCATCCGCCTTTGTCTTTCTTCCCCGGCAAGTCGGTTTTCTAAGGCTGCACATTGCAATTGTCATGCACTCTGCGGGGCGAAGCCTGCATCGTGTCAGGAGAGTAGTTAATGCGTTGGGGTTTTATTCTGATAATTTTTATTGGTGGCTGGTATTCCCTTGTTTCGGTATTGCCGAGTTGTCGTTGGAGTAACAAGCAAAAAAGCACGGCCTGATGTTGGATAACCAGCACAAAGCAATAACTTCGGACCTTGATGCACCGACCATCCTGTTCATTAACTCACTGCGCCCTGAGCCGTGATCCATTTCCCCTGGCCGTCCTGGCCAGGGGGAACATTCGTTTTACAACCGCATCAGCACCGACTTGAGTTCGGTGTAGTGCTCGATGGCGGCTGCGCCCATCTCGCGGCCGAGCCCCGACATCTTGTAGCCGCCGAAGGGCAGGGCCGGGTCCAGTGCGCTGTGGCAGTTGACCCACACGGAGCCGGACTTGATGCGCGGGATCATCCGGTGCACGGCGCCCAGGTCGTTGGACCAGATGCTGGCGCCCAGGCCGTAGGGGTTGTCGTTGGCCAGGCGCACAGCTTCGTCGAGGTCGTCGAAGGGCATGGCCACCAGCACCGGACCGAAGATCTCTTCCTGCACCAGGCGGTGCTTCTGGTCGACGTCGGCGATCACCGTCGGCTTGACGAAATACCCCGGCCCGAAACCTTCGCCGCCGCAGACCACCGAGGCCCCCAGCTCGCGGCCGAGGTTGATGTAGCCGGTCACGCGGTCCTGCTGGCGGGCGGAGATCAGCGGGCCCATCTGCACGCTCGGGTCCAGTCCGTTGCCCAGCTTCATGCCGTTGGCGATGCCGGCGATGTCGGCCACCACGTTGTCGAAGTGCTTGCGCTGCACGTACAGGCGCGAGCCGGCGCAGCACACCTGGCCCTGGTTGAAGAAGATCGCCGTGGCGGCGCCGGCGGCGGCGTCCTGCAGGTTGGCGTCGGCCAGTACCAGGGTCGGCGACTTGCCACCCAGCTCCAGGGTGACGCGGGTCATGTTGTCCATGGCGGCCTTGCCGATCTGCTTGCCGACCTCCGTGGAGCCGGTGAAGGTCAGCTTGTCCACGCCCGGGTGGCGGGTGAGGGCGGCGCCGGCGTTCAGGCCGGTGCCGGTCACCACGTTGAACACGCCGGCGGGGTAGCCCGCCTCCAGCACCAGTTCGGCCAGCTTGAGGGCGGTGACCGGCGTTTCGTCCGCTGGCTTGAGCACCACCGTACAGCCGGTGGCCAGGGCCGGGCCGAGCTTCCAGCAGGCCAGCAGCAGGGGGAAGTTCCAGGCGACGATGGCGCCCACCACGCCGACGGCTTCGCGGCGGATGAAGCCGTGGAACTGGTCGTCCGGCATCAGCGGCAGGGAGACGTCCACGCTGCTGCCTTCGATCTTGGTGGCCCAGCCGGCCATGTAGCGGAGGAAGTCGATGGCCAACTGCACGTCCATCACCTGCGCCACTGCCGCGCTCTTGCCGTTGTTCAGGCATTCCAGCTCCGCCAGTTGCCGGGCATCGCGCTGCATCAGGTCGGCCAGGCGCCACAGCAGGTTCTGCCGCTCGCGGGGGCGCATGCGGCTCCAGGCAGAGTCATCGAAAGCCTGGCGGGCGGCGCGCACGGCGCGGTCCACGTCCTCGGTAGCGGCCGAGGGCACGCGGCCGATGACGTCACCCGTGGCCGGGTTGCGGAAGTCCAGGGTGGCGCCGCTGGCGGCGTCCTGCCACTGGTCACCGATGAGCATCTTCAGCGGGCGGTCGAGGAAGGCGCGGGTGGCCGGCAGGAGGGGCAGCTGGTCGGACATGGGTTCGCTCTCTTGTTGTCAGGGAAGGAGGTGAACCGCCATGGGGCAACCGCCATGCCAAGCTGCGCGCGAGGGCGCCAGGCGCCGTCTGCCGTGACCTGCGGCGCCGATGAGGTGGGCACCGGCGCGTTGGGGCTGTTGCACTTTGAGACGGCGTGAGACAACCCGTGCAACAGCCGCGCCCGCTGCGCTCGGGTGTCACCGTGGCGGCGTCTCAGGCTGGGACAGCCTGTCTCGAAATTAGACGCATGCGGTGTTTCGCCACAGCCCTGGTGAAGCCGCTTTGTGCGCTCAAGATATTGATTCATAAGGGTTTACCGGAAGTGGCACACATCCTGTATCGGCAGCGACAGTTGTGCCGCCCGGTTCGGCGCGACCCATAAGAACAAAACCGTGGAGGTCTGACCTTGAAGACGACTCGACTCCGGCGGCAAGCGGGCAGCCTGGTGCTGACCCTGGCAGCCTTGCTGTGTGCCCAGGCCCATGGGGCGGAAGAGGGGCCGGCGCTCCTCCAGTCCAAGTGCATGGGGTGCCACATCCCCGAGGGCAACGACACCTACAGCCGCATCAGCCACCAGCGCAAGACGCCCGAAGGCTGGCTGATGAGCATCGCCCGCATGCAGGTGATGCACGGCCTGAAGATCAGCGACGAGGAGCGTCGCACCCTGGTCAAGTACCTGGCCGACAAGCAGGGCCTGGCGCCCAGTGAGACCGACGGCGTGCGCTACGCCATGGAGCGTCGGCTGAACACCGTCGAGCAGTTCGACGATCACCTCAGCCAGATGTGCGGTCGCTGTCACTCCGGTGCCCGTGTCGCCCTGCAGCGGCGCCCGGCGAAGGAGTGGGAGCACCTGGTCAACTTCCACCTCGGCCAGTGGCCGTCCCTCGAATACCAGGCCCAATCCCGCGACCGCGACTGGCTGGACATCGCCCTCAAGCAGACCGTGCCCGACCTGGCCAAGCGCTTCCCGCTGGACAGCCAGGCCTGGACCGACTGGCAGAAGGCCCGGCCCAAGGCCGACGTGCTGCCGGGCCAGTGGAGCTTCAGCGGCCACATGCTCGCCAAGGGTGATGTGCGCGGCGTGATGACCGTGACCGCCGATGGTGCCGACACCTTCAAGGTGGACGTGAAGGGCCAGTACGCCGACGGTTCGCCGTTCACTGGCAGCGGCTCGGCGATCCTCTACAACGGCTATGAATGGCGCGGCAACCTGAAGGTGGGCGACACCACCCTGCGCCAGG
Source organism: Pseudomonas sp. ENNP23 (assembly GCF_001728945.1). Classification (NCBI taxonomy): domain Bacteria; kingdom Pseudomonadati; phylum Pseudomonadota; class Gammaproteobacteria; order Pseudomonadales; family Pseudomonadaceae; genus Pseudomonas; species Pseudomonas sp. ENNP23. The sequence goes on along the minus strand of NZ_LYSP01000052.1, from coordinate 24,769 downwards.
TTTTCGCCGCCCTCGACGGGCAGATGACCGGCCGCATGTTCGAGAGCGAGCACGACGAGCGTGGCCTCGACTTCAGCGCCGCGAAGCAGGGCAAGGCCCGGCTCCTGGCGGTGCAGCCGGCGCAGGTCAAGGCCGGCAGCGAAACCGAGCTGACCCTGGTGGGCAGCGGCCTCTCGGGCGCGCCGCAGTTGGGCGCCGGGCTGAAGGTGGTGAAGGTGCTGGACAGCACCCCGGACCAGGTGCGGGTGAAGGTGAAGGCGGCTGCTGACGCGGCCCCCGGCCTGCGCGAGGTGTCCGTCGGCGCGCTCAAGGGCGTGACCCTGGCGGTCTACAAGGACATTGCCGAGGTCAAGGTGGTGCCCGCGTTCTCCATCGCCCGCATCGGCGAGAACGGCGGCTCCACGCCCAAGGTCCAGGGCCGCTTCGAGGCCGAGGCCTGGGGCACCGACGCCGCTGGCAAGGCCTACCGCATCGGCTACCTGCCGGCGAAATGGTCGGTGGAACCGTTCGATGAGCGGGCCAAGGAAGACGAGGACGTGAAGTTCGCCGGGGTGATGCAGAAGGATGGCGTCTTCGTGCCCGGCGGTGCCGGCCCCAACCCGGAACGCAAGATGATGACCAACAACGCCGGCAACCTGAAGGTGATCGCCGAGCTGGAGGAGGGCGGGCAGAAGGGCGAAGGCCACCTGATCGTCACCGTCCAGCGCTGGAACAACCCGCCATTGCCCTGAGCGGGTGCCTCTAGAAACGTAGGCAGTTTTTAGAGGTGTCCGAGTGCTGTGGCCGGGCAGGGCGGTTGCCCCGCCCGGATTCGAAACGAATCGGGACGAATTCCAGGAGGTCGCCATGGGCGCAATCTTGAATCTGGTCGAACGCAACCTGCACGAGGTGCAGGTCAACGCCGACCGCATGCTGTTCCACATCCCCAGCAGCTCGCTGTTCGCCACCGACGCGCTGACCGGGGGCATCATCGACGCCCTGCGCCAGCAGGGCTGCTCGCCCGAGGAGTTGGTACAACGCCTCGGCGGGCGCTTCGCCGGGGCCGAGATCGACGAGACCCTGCGCGAGCTGATCGCGCTGGAGGTGGTGAGCGACGGCTCGCCGCTGACGCCGGAGATCGGCCTGAAGAAGGTCGACCGCACCGCCCTCAACACCGTGGTGCTGAACGTCAACACCGGCTGCAACCTGAGCTGCACCTACTGCTACAAGGAAGACCTCGACAAGCCCTCGGCTGGCAAGAAGATGGCCGTGGAAACCGCCGAGGCCTCGGTGGAGATGCTGCTGCGCGAGTCCCCCGACGAGGCCCGCTACAGCGTGGTGTTCTTCGGCGGCGAGCCGCTCTCCAACCGGCCGCTGATCGAGCACATGGTGGGCTACTGCGAGCGCCGCTTCGCCGCTGCGGGCAAGCAGGTGGAGTTCGTCATGACCACCAACGCCACGCTGCTCACCGAGGCGATCGTCGACTGGCTGAATGCCCACCGCTTCGGGCTGTCCATCAGCATCGACGGGCCGAAGACGGTGCACGATCGCAACCGCATCACCGTGGGCGGGCAGGGCACCTACGACGTGGTCCGGCGCAAGGTGGAGATGTTGCTGTCGCGCTACACCAGCCGCCCGGTGGGCGCACGGGTGACGCTGACCACTGGCGTCACCGACGTGGAAACCATCTGGGACCACCTGTTCAACGAACTGGGCTTCGCCGAGGTGGGGTTCGCTCCGGTCACCTCCGGCGACATCAGCAGCTTCAACCTCACGGCGGACGAGCTGGTGCAGGTGTTCGCCAACATGAAGGCCCTGGGCCGGCGCTACCTGGAGGCGGCGCTGGAGAACCGCAACATCGGCTTCTCCAACCTGCACCAGCTGATCACCGACATCCACGAGGGCCAGAAGAAGGCGCTGCCCTGCGGGGCCGGGCTGAAGATGCTGGCGGTGGACCACAAGGGCGGGCTGAACCTCTGCCACCGCTTCACCGGCTCCAGCCTGCCGACCTTCGGCAACGTGCATGGCGCGGTGAAGCAGGCCGAGCTCAACGACTTCCTCTCCCAGCGCCTGGACCGCACCGGCACCGGCTGCGACAGCTGCCGCATCCGCAACCTCTGCTCCGGCGGCTGCTACCACGAGAGCTACGCCCGCTACGGCGATCCCACGCACCCGACCTACCACTACTGCGAACTGATGCGCGACTGGGTGGACTTCGGCATCGAGGTCTACAGCCGCATCCTGGCCGGCAACCCGGCCTTCATCAGCCGCATCATCACTCCGCGGAAGGCGCACTGACATGAAACACCTCAAGCCGCTGAACCAGAAAGCGCACCTGCTCGAACAGGCCGCAGCCGAAGACCGCCTGGAAGAAGTCGTCGCCATGAGTGCCGTCGCCGGCTGCACGGCGACCACCGATCCGGGCTGGGAAGTGGATGCCTTCGGGGGCGTCAGCTCCCTCTGCCAGCCGATGGAGGCCGACCTCTACGGCTGCTCCGACCCCTGCTGGTGGCCGGCCCAGGTGCCGGACATGATGACCACCTACCAGGACTGGAACGCCAGCGCGCAGGACTCCTCGCAGGACTGGCGCAACCTCGGCACCGTCTTCCCCAAAGACAAATGACCGGCCACCCGAACACGAGGGAAACCCCGATGAAGCTCAATGCGTTCGCCAGCCTGGCCGTTGCCGCCGGGCTCGCCCTGGGTGGCCAGGCCCTGGCCGCCGACAATGCCGGCCTGGCACTCAAGGCCGGCCAGGAATACATGATCGCCACCAACTACCCGAACAACCTGCACGTGCTCGACCTGGCCAGCGACAGCCTCTACAAGACCTGCCGCCTGCCCGACGCCTTCGGGCCGGGCACCGCCATGGTGTCGCCGGACCGCAAGACCGCCTACCTGCTCAACAACCACTTCGGCGACCTCTACGGCATCGACCTCGACAGCTGCCGCGCAGTGTTCCACGCCAAGCTCTCGCGCAAGCCGGACGAGAAGGCCCGCTCCATGTTCGCCTTCGCCCTCAGCCCGGACGGCAAGGAGCTGTACAGCGTGGTCAACCCGACCCGCATGGCCAGCGACCACTACGAGGTCCAGCAGCCGCGCCTGGAGGTGTTCGACACCGCCGACGGCCTGGACGCCCAGCCCGTGCGCAGCTTCCCGGTACCGCGCCAGCTGTACATCATGCGCGCCGCCGATGACGGCACCCTGTATATCGCCGGGCCCGACATCTACAAGATGGACGTGAAGACCGGCCACTACGAAGTCGCCGTGCCCGGTCGCAACTGGAAGCGCCCCAACTACGGCCCGCCCGACGTGCTGTACTTCTGGCCGCACCAGACCCCGCTGCACGAGTTCTCGATGCTCTACACCACCACCAGGTTCAAGGACGAGAAGCAGGACCCGGCCACCGCCGACTTCGTCTACGGCTACCTGAGCATCGACCTGAAGACCGGCAAGCCCACGGTGGAGGACTTCGCGCCGCTGACCGAGCTGTATTTCACCGGCCTGCGTTCGCCGAAGGACCCGAACCAGATGTTCGGCGTGCTCAACCGCCTGGCCAAGTACGACATCAAGCAGCAGAAGCTGATCAAGGCCGCCAACCTGGATCACTCCTACTACTGCATCGCCTTCAACACCCAGGGCAGCAAGCTCTACCTGGCCGGCACCTTCAACGACATCGCCGTCTTCGATCCGGACAGCCTGGAGAAGGTGAAGAACATCAAGCTGCCGGGTGGCGACATGGCCATCACCACCACCCAGGTATTCGTGCGCTAGGCCTATGACTCCCCCCGTGGCCCGGGCTTGCGCCCGGGAGCGGGGCGGGTCTGCCGTAGGTGTTCGCATGCGTCATTTCGCGCCATCTACGACCAATGGGTCACTGGACAGAACAAAACCCTTTACCCAGATTGACGTTTACGTAAAGGTAATCGGCCTCCCTGCCCGAATCGGAGGCCACTCGGAACGACCCGATCCCACCACAACGACAAGAAGGGACAGCCATGCATCAACCGAGCTATACCCGGGGGCGCCAGGACAAGCCCCTGCTCGCCATGACCATCGGCGCGGCATTCGACGCCACGGTCGCCCGATTCCCCGAACGCGAAGCACTGGTGGTGCGCCACCAGGGGCTGCGCTACAGCTGGCGCAGCCTGGCCGAGGCGGTGGAAGTCCATGCCCGCGCGCTGATGGCCCTGGGCATCCAGAGCGGCGACCGGCTCGGCATCTGGGCGCCCAACTGCGCCGAGTGGTGCATCACCCAGTTCGCCAGCGCCAAGGTCGGCGCCATCCTCGTCAACATCAACCCGGCCTATCGCAGCAGCGAGCTGGAGTACGCCCTGCGCCAGTCCGGCTGCCGCTGGGTGATCTGCGCCGACGCCTTCAAGACCTCCGACTACCACGCCATGCTCCAGGGCCTGGTGCCGGAGCTGGCCAGCGCACCCATCGGCCAGCTCGCCAGCGAGACGCTGCCCGAGCTGCGTGGCGTGATCAGCCTGGCGGCCAAGCCGCCAGCCGGCTTTCTCGCCTGGGCCGACCTGCAGCAGCGGGCAGGGGAGACCGCCCCGGCCGAGCTGGCCGAGCGCCAGGCCAGCCTGCAGTTCGACGATCCCATCAACATCCAGTACACCTCCGGCACCACCGGCTTCCCCAAGGGCGCCACCCTCAGCCACTACAACATCCTCAACAACGGCTACATGGTCGGCGAGAGCCTGGGTCTCACCGAGCACGACCGCCTGGTGATCCCGGTGCCGCTGTACCACTGCTTCGGCATGGTCATGGGCAACCTGGGCTGCATGACCCACGGCGCCACCATGATCTACCCCGGCGACGCCTTCGACCCGCTCACCGCCCTGCGCGCCGTGGCGGAGGAGAAGGCCACCGCACTGTACGGCGTGCCGACCATGTTCATCGCCGAGCTGGACCACCCGCAGCGGCACGAATTCGACCTCTCCAGCCTGCGCACCGGCATCATGGCCGGCGCCACCTGCCCCATCGAGGTGATGCGCCGGGTCATCGGTGAAATGCACATGAGCGAAGTGCAGATCGCCTACGGCATGACCGAGACCAGCCCGGTGTCCCTGCAGACCGGCCCGGATGACGGGCTGGAACTGCGCGTCACCACCGTCGGCCGCACCCAGCCGCAGCTGGAGAGCAAGATCGTCGACGCCGAGGGCCGCATCGTGCCGCGCGGCACCATCGGCGAGCTGTGCACCCGGGGCTACAGCGTGATGCTCGGCTACTGGAACAACCCCCAGGCCACCGCCGACGCCATCGACCCGGGCCGCTGGATGCACACCGGCGACCTCGCGGCCATGGACGATGATGGCTACGTACGCATCGTCGGGCGCAGCAAGGACATGATCATCCGCGGCGGCGAGAACATTTACCCCCGCGAGCTGGAGGAGTTCTTCTTCACCCACCCGGCGGTGGCCGATGTGCAGGTGATCGGCATTCCCTGCAGCAAGTACGGCGAGGAGATCGTCGCCTGGATCAAGTTCCACCCCGGCCACAGCGTCGGCGAGGAGGAGCTGAAGGCCTGGGCCAAGGCCCGCATCGCGCACTTCAAGGTGCCCCGGCACTTCCGCTTCGTGGACGAGTTCCCCATGACGGTGACCGGCAAGATCCAGAAGTTCCGCATGCGCGAGATCAGCATCGAGGAGCTGACGCCGGCCCGGGACGGCAAGGTGACGGCGATCCGCTAGCGCCTCAGGGAGCCGCGTCTTGCGCGGCTCCTTATCCGCCTCTATCCCCTACACTGGGCGCCCGTAATCGCCATGACCCCCAGAACGCCATGACAGGAACGTCAGCCGAGAAAGGCACCATCTCCGTCCGCCTCGTCGACGAAGCGCTGCAGGTGCTTCGCCAGCAGGGGGACGACGTCGCCGCGCTGCTGGAGCAGGCCGGTATTCCCGCCGAGCAGATGGGCCGGCCCTACGGCCGGGTCGCCTCCAGGCAGTACGCCCAGCTGTGGCTGCTGATCGCCCGGGTGATGGATGACGAGTTCTTCGGCATGGACAGCCGCCGGCTCAAGTCCGGCAGCTTCGCCCACATGAGCCGGACCGCCCTGCAGGCCGCCACCCTGGGGGACGCGCTGCAGGCCAGCCTGACCTTCCTCGCCCTGGTGCTGGACGACCTGCAGCCCCGCCTGGCGCGGCGCGGCAGCCTGGCGGAGATCGTCCTCGACGACAGCGGCGCGCCGCCTCGGGCCTTCGCCTGCTTCACCCTGTTCCTCATGGTCCACGGCCTGCTCTGCTGGCTGGCCGGTCGGCGCCTGCCGATCCTCGGCATCGAGCTGCGCGGGCCGCAGCCGGCCTACATCGAGGACTACCGGGTGATGTTCACCCCCCACCTGCGCTTCGGCCGCGACACCACCCGCCTGGTGTTCAACGCCGACTGCCTGGCCCAGCCGGTGCGCCGCACCGAGGCGGACCTGCGACGCTTCCTCGCCGGTGCGCCGGCCAACATCCTGGTGCGCTACCGCGACCCCCAGAGCCTGGCCGCCCGCATCAAGGCCTACCTACGCAGCCTGCGCCCCGAGCGCTGGCCGGACCTGGAGGCGCTCTCCGGGCACTTCTACATGGCGCCCTCCACCCTGCGGCGCAAGCTCACCCAGGAAGGGCAGTCCTACCAGGCGCTGAAGGACCAGGTGCGCCGCGACCTGGCGGTCGCCCGGCTGGACGCGGGCGAGGTCAACTTCACCGAGCTGGCCTTCGAACTCGGCTTCGCCGACGCCAGCGCCTTCTACAAGGCGTTCCGCAAGTGGACCGGCTCCACCCCCGGGCAGTACCGGGCGCTGGTGCACCCCGAGGCGGGCTGAGCCCCGTCACTTGGCGAACAGTTGGCCGATGTCCCGGAATGCCTTGAACTCCAGCGCGTTGCCGCACGGGTCGAGCAGGAACAGCGTCGCCAGCCGCTGCAGCGCCTGTTCGCGGCGTGCCTGGCTGGGCAGGGCGCACAATAGCCGGACCCTAGACCGCCCGTAGGCCGGCCTTGGGCAGGGACGGCGGGGCCTTGAGCAGCAGGCGGATGCGGTTGGCCAGGGCGTCGATGGCGTAGGGCTTGGCCATGACTTCCATACCCGGTGGCAGGGGTTCGTTGCCGAACGGGGCGTTCTGGGCGTAGCCGGTGATGAACAGCACCTTCAGGTCCGGGCGCTGCAGGCGGGCGCGGTGGGCCAGTTCCAGGCCGTTCAGCCCGCCCGGCAGGCCGACGTCGGCCAGCAGCAGGTCGACCCCTCGCTCGCTGGCCAGCAGGGCGAGGGCGCTGGGGCCGTCGGCGGCTTCGAGCATCTGGTAGCCGAGGTCTTCCAGCACTTCGCGCATCAGTTGGCGCAGGGGCGCTTCGTCGTCCACCACCAGCACGGTGGTGCGCTGCTCGGCGCGGGGGATTTCAGCGGGGCGGGGTGTGGGCGCGGGCAGTGCCTCGCCGTGGTGGCGGGGCAGGTAGAGGCTGAGGCGGGTGCCCTGGCCGAGGGTGGAGGCGATGCGCACCTGCCCGCCGGATTGCCGGGCGAAGCCGTACACCATCGAGAGCCCGAGGCCGGTGCCCTGGCCCACCGGCTTGGTGGTGAAGAAGGGTTCGAAAGCGCGGCTGATGATGTCCTCGCTCATGCCGCTGCCGGTGTCGCTGACCATCAGCACCAGGTAGTCCCCCGGTTCCAGCCCGCGTTCGCCGGCAGCCTGGGCGCCGAGCACGACATTGCTGCTGCCGATGCACAGACGGCCGCCGTCGGGCATGGCGTCGCGGGCGTTGATGCAGATGTTGAGCAGAGCGCTTTCCAGTTGGTTCGGGTCCACCAGCACCGTCCACAGTTCGCGCCCGTCGATGCATTCCACGTCGATGTTCGGGCCCATGGTCCGGTTGATCAGTTCGTGCAGGTTGGCGATCAGTTGGTTGACGTCGGTGGGGCGCGGGTCGAGGGCCTGGCGGCGGGAGAAGGCGAGCAGGCGGTGGGTGAGGGTGGCGGCGCGTTCGGCGGCGCTACGGGCGATGTCGATGTAGCGGTTCAGGTCCTCGGTGCGCCCCTGGGCGATGCGCAGGCGCAGCAGCTCCAGGCTGCCGCTGATGCCGGCGAGGAGATTGTTGAAGTCATGGGCGAGGCCGCCGGTGAGCTGCCCCACGGCTTCCATCTTCTGGCTCTGGCGCAGTTGTTCCTCGGTCTGGCGCAGGGCTTCGGCACGGGCACGCTCTTCGGTGGTGTCCCGGCCGATGGCGCTGATGAAGCCGTCGCCCAAAGAGGAGGACCAGTTGATCCAGCGGTAGCTGCCATTGCGATGACGCATGCGGCTGGCGTAGTCCCGCAGGGGCTCGCCCCTGACCAGGCTGTGGACGGCGGCCCAGGCGTCGGCGAGGTCGTCGGGGTGCACCAGGTCCAGGCAGTTGCTGCCCACCAGCTCGGCTTCGCTCCAGCCGAGGATGCCCTGCGTGGCAGGGTTGGCGGCGGTGATCACCAGATCCAGGCGCGACACCAGCATGATGTCCGGCGAGAGGTTCCACAGGCGGTTGCGGTCGCGGGTGCGCTCGGCCACCTGGCGTTCCAGGTTGTGGGTGAGCTGGCGTAACTGGTGCTCGGCAGTGACCCGGGCGGTGGTTTCGATCACCGTGTCGAGCATGCCCATTACCTGGCCGTCGGCGTCCCGCAGCGGGCTGTAGCAGAAGGTGAAATAGGCTATTTCCGGGCGCCCGTGGCGGTCCAGCTCCACGGGGAAATCTTCGATGAAGGTGGCCTGGCCCTGGTAGGCCCGTTCGGCGATGGGGCCGATGTGGTCCCAGGCTTCGCGCCAGATGTCGTCGAAGGACCGCCCGAGTGGGGTGGGCTTGTTGCCGAGTATGGGCACGAAGCCGTCGTTGTAGATGGAGATGCGCTGCGGCCCCCATACCAGGCAGCAGGGGAAATGCGATGACAGGATGGTGTCGACGCTGATGCGCAGCGCTTCGGGCCAGTGCTCGATCGGGCCGAGCGGGGTGCGGGCCCAGTCGTGCTGACGCACCTGCTGGCTCATCGGCCCGGGGGCGGCGGGGAAGGGGGTAGCGTCCATGTCAGGATTCCGTGGGGCAGCAGCGCGGGTGGCTGGGTCAGAGGAATTGACCACGGAGCGGCCGGACAATTCGATTCCGCGATGCCTGTTCGCCGTGGGGGTGACGGCGAGCAGGCGCGAGGGCCTAGCGCTGCTCGGCCTGCTCGATGAGTTCGAGCACGTCGGCCAGGGTGGCGTCGAGGTGCTCGCCGGCCTTGTAGGCACGCAGCACGGCCTCGTCACCCTCGCGGACGAGGCGTGGCCGCTCGATGAACAGCCCGGCGGGTTCGAAGGCCTCGTCCAGCACCACCACCAGGGGAATGGCGATGCGCTCCAGGCCCAGGCGGCTCTTCAGGTCGTCTTCGGCGCGGCCCTTGGTGATCACCGCGAGGTCGATGCGTGGCTGGCGGCGGCACAGGTCGTCCAGCACGGTGACGTTGATCTGGCAGTCCGGGCACCACATCTCGCCCACCACCAGCAGGTGGTAGCGGCGTTCGATCTGCTCGATGCGCTGCAGCAGCGTGGCAGTCGGCCCCTGGTCTTCCAGGCGCTGGGCGATGGCGGCGGCTGCGGCGGTCTCGGCCGGCAGGCCGCTGCCGATGAACTCGGTGTAGGACTGGCCGATGTCGAACAGTTCGCGATAGGTCGCCATGGGGATGCTCCGTGAAAAGTGAGGCGGCATCCCAGCAGAAAAGCCCACCTCAGGCAACTGCGCCTCACCCCGGTGACAGGTAGCCGAGCAACTGCCGGGCGTGGGAAGCGCAGCGGCAGCGGCGGCACCTGTGGTGCGTGGATGATGGCCATGCGCTTCTTCGCCCTTGGTTTCGTCCTGGTCGAGGCGTAAAATCCCCACGTTTTCCGGGCTCTTTCCGGGTCTGTGACGGCCCTGTCCCAGCCCGCCTGCCCACCCTTACGATGCGATCACCCCCCAGGACCTGCTGCAAGGATCGCAGTCCCCTCGAGTGATCGCCCATCGGGACATGACCCATGCCGTTCGGGCCACCCCCCTCGCTCAACCTGCGCAGCCTCATCCTCCTGTTCGCCCTCGCGGCGACCTTGGCGACGCTGGCCAACAACCTGCTGGTGACCTACGGCATCCAGCGCCAGGCGCTGGTGCAGAACGCCCTGGAGGCCAACCGTGCCTATGCAGCCAAGCTGGCCGCCAGCATCAACGAAAGCCTGGGTGGTGACCTGGAGCGCCTTCGCTACAGCGCCACCCGGCTGGGCAACGTGCCGGGCGACACGAAGCAGATGGCGCTGGAGGCCGAGCGCCTGCTGATGCAGGACCACAGCTTCAACACCGTGCTGGTGGCCGATGCCGAGGGCACCGTGGTGGTTTCCAAGCCGGACGGCCTGGGCATCAACGGCCAGGCCCTGCGCTCGCGGGAGGCTCTGCAGCAGCGCCGGGCGATGGTCAGCCCGGCGTTTCGCTCCCTGGCGGGCAACCTCATCGTTTTCGTCTCCCACCCCATCTGGGGGCAGGATGGCCAGTACCTGGGGCTGATCGGCGGCACCATCTACCTGGGTAAGCCCAATGCCCTGGATTCCCTGGTCAGCCAGCATTTCCACCACGACGCCTCCAACGTCTACCTGGTGGACCCGGACCGCAAGGTGCTGTTCCACCCCGACGCCAGCCGCGTTGGCGAGCGCCTGGGTGCCAACCCCATCGTGGACGCGGTGCTCAAGGGTGAGAGCGGTGCCATGCAGGCCATCAACTCGCGGGGCGTGGAAGTGCTGGCCGGTTACGCCAGCGTGCCGCTGAGTGGCTGGGGCGTGGTGGCCCAGCAGCCCCTGGCTGCCGCCCAGGCCGCCGTGGAGGAATTGATGAAGCGCCTGCTGGCCGGGCTGCTGCCCATGAGCCTGCTGGGCATCGGGCTGATCCTCTGGATTTCCGCGCGCATCAGCCATCCGTTGCGGCAACTGGCCGAGAGCGCCGCCCAGCCGGAGCGTGCAGAAAAAGCACTGCGGGTGAAGGCCTGGTATGCCGAGGCCTGGATGATCAAGCAGGCGCTGCTGGCTGGCCTGGAAGTGACCCGGGCCAAGCTCGGCCAACTGGACCGGCAGGCCAAGAGCGACCCCCTCACCGGGCTGGCCAATCGGCGTGCCATGGAGGAGCGCTTGCAAGCCTGGCAGCGGCTGGGCACGCCGTTCTCCGTCATCAGCCTGGACATCGACCACTTCAAGCGGGTCAACGACACCTTCGGCCACGACACCGGTGACGATGTGCTGCGCCAGTTCGCCGATCTGCTGCGCCAGAGCTGCCGCGAGCGCGACCTGCCGTGCCGTGTGGGGGGTGAGGAGTTCATCCTGCTGCTGCCCGAGACGCCCATCAGCTCGGCGATCGACGTGGCCGAGCGTTTCCGCGTCAGGCAACAGAGCACGCTGATCGACCCGGTGGGGCAGGTCACCGTGTCCCTCGGTGTGGTGCACTGGTCGCCCCGAGGCGGGCGCAGCGTGCAGGACGTGCTCAAGCGGGCGGATGAACTGCTCTACCAGGCCAAACAGGCCGGACGGAACCGGGTGATGGCAGAGGAGTCGCTGGCTCTGAAATCAATCGGCTGATGGCATCAATGCCGACGGTAAAGAATTCCTGACAGCCCGTTCCTTCAAAAAAGCGGCGTGATGTACAGCGGCGTTTTTGCCAAGACCTCGCCGTCAAAGGACTGCTGTCAGGAATCAGGCCTTCTTGCCGGTTTGCAATTCCCGTGTGCGCGTCCGGTGTGTCGCTGGCGAACATGCACGGCGATGCAAGACGGGCCATGGCGCAGCGTACAGCCGTGTCCACCGGCGAAATCGACACCCTGCTCGGTGGCTTCGCGCCAGGGTGTCGCTTCTGGCTCACTGCATGCCGCTTGCCGGTCCGAGCCAGGCGAAGCGCTTTGCTAGGTTGGACGGCCTTGACCGAGCCCACGGCCGACGACCACGGAGCAGCCCCTTGAGCCACGCCACCGCGTCCCACCGAACCGACACCGCGTCGAGCGACATTCCGCCCCCCTCGGGTGACGCCAACCCGATCCTCACCGGCTACCGCGTCGGCCAGGACAACCTGCGGGGGCGCTGGCTGGTGCCCTTCGACATTCACGGCGTGGTGTTCCTGACCTCGGCGCTCACCGTCTTGCTTTTCGTGGTGCTGACGCTGGTGTTCCGCGAGGCGGTGGAGCCGGTGTTCACCGGCCTGCGCGACCTGCTCACCGGTCGCCTCAACGGCTTCTTCCTCGGCGCGGCGAATGTGTTCGTGGTGCTGTGCCTGGCACTGGTGGTCTCGCCCCTGGGGCGGGTGCGCCTTGGCGGCACCCAGGCCCGGCCGGACTATTCCTACGGCAGTTGGTTTTCCATGCTGTTCGCCGCCGGCATGGGCATCGGGCTGATGTTCTACGGCGTCGCCGAACCCGTCTCCCACTACCAGACCGCCCTGGCCGGCCCGCAACTGGGCGAGGGCGGGGCGCGTATCGACTGGGCACCGCTGGCCGGCGCACCGGGTAACCCCGCCGAGGCCGCGCGGCTGAGCATGGCGGCGAGCATCTTCCACTGGGGCCTGCACCCCTGGGCGATCTACGCCATCGTGGCGCTGGCCCTGGCGTTGTTCTCCTTCAACAAGGGGCTGCCGCTGTCGATCCGCTCGATCTTCCACCCCCTGCTCGGTGAGCGGGTGTGGGGCTGGCCGGGGCATATGATCGACATCCTCGCGGTATTCGCCACGCTGTTCGGTCTGGTCACCTCCCTGGGCCTGGGCGCCGAGCAGGCAGCGGCGGGCATCGACTTCCTCTTCGGCACCGGCGCCTCGCTCACCGCCAAGGTGGTGCTGATCGTGGTCATCACCCTGGTGACCCTGTCTTCGGTGGCTGCCGGGGTGAACAAGGGCATCAAGCGCATGTCCGAGCTGACCATGGTCCTGGCCGTGGCGTTGCTGTTCTTCGTGGTCCTTGCCGGGCCCACCCGCGTGCTGCTGGCGGGCACCCTGGACAACCTCGGCGCCTACCTGCAGTACCTGCCGGCGCTGTCCAACCCGCTGGCGCGCAGCGATGCCGCCTTCAGCCAGGGCTGGACGGCCTTCTACTGGGCCTGGTGGGTGAGCTGGTCGCCCTTCGTCGGCATGTTCATCGCCCGCATCAGCCGGGGACGCACCGTGCGCGAGTTCCTCATTGCGGTGCTGCTGGTGCCTTCACTGGTGTCGGTGTTCTGGATGAGTTCCTTCGGTGGCGCCGCGCTGCACCAGGTGTTCAGCGGCCTCGCCGGGGTGCAGGAGGCGGCCCTGGAGCTGAAGCTGTTCGTGATGCTGGCGCAGTTGCCCTGGAGTGCGATCACCTCCTTCGTCGGCATCGTCCTGGCGCTGCTGTTCTTCATCACCTCGTCCGATTCCGGCTCCCTGGTGATCGACACCATCACTGCCGGCGGCAAGCTCAATGCGCCGGTGGTGCAGCGGGTGCTCTGGGTCGTACTGCAGGGCGTGCTGGCCATCGTCCTGCTGGTCGGCGGCGGCCTGGCGGCATTGCAGGCGATGGCGGTGTCCACCGGCCTGCCGTTCACCTTCGTCCTGCTGGTGGGCTGCGTCGCAGTGGTCAAGGGTTTGCTCAGCGAGCCCCGTGGCCAGGTGCGTCGCTCGATGGCAGACGGGTAGGGCGCACAGGACCTCGCAGGCGTGAACAGGGTGGTGGCAGAGGGCGGGGATTTCCGCTCTACTGCCGCACCTTGGCGGGGGTGAGTCGCCCCCATGCTCTCCAGCGACTGCGAGGTACACGGATGTTGGCTCAGGCCTTTCACTGCACATGCCGGGCGAACCGGGGTCCCCTGGGCGCTATCGTCTGTCTCGATGCCTGCCGTACCGCGCGCGTCGACAGCCCCAGGTTGTGCCGACCTGTTGAGGTGAGCCCGTGACGATTCAGGCGCGCCTGACCCAGGCATTCGAGGGGCTGATGAAGCTGCTGCAGGCCGCGTTGACCCTGGGCGGCGCCATGGTGACCGGGATCGTCTCCGGCATCGCCTTGGACGGCGGGCCCATTGCCGCCGTGGCACTCACCCTCGCGCACCTCGCCCTGGCGCTCTGCGTGCATGAGGGCGGCCACTGGCTGGGCGCCCGCTGGGATGGTCTGACGGTGTTGCTGGTGCGGGTGCTGGCGGTGGAAATCCAGCCGATGCGCCGTGGCCTGCGGGTGCGCTGGTCCCGCCAGAAGCGCCTGCGCGGGCTGGGGGGCTATGTGTTCTGTGCCGACTCTGTGCCGCCGCGCGGTCCCCGCGCACGCCTGCGCATGATCGCCTTCGGGCCCGGCTGCAACCTGCTGCTGGCGGCGCTCGCCGCCCTGGTCGCGCTGCTCTGCATCGACTCGCCGCCGGCCTTCGGCATCGCGCTCGGCATGGCCAGCAGCAACCTGGGCATGGGCTTGGCCAACCTGGTGCCCACCCTGCGGCCCATGCCCAGTGATGGCGCTCGCCTGTTCATGGCCTGGCGTTATGTCGACGAGTCCGGTCCGGTGTTCGCCTACAACCGCCTGCTGGCCCTCAGCGTGGCCGGTGTGCCTGCCGAGGCCCTGCCTGAGACAGACCTGACGAGCCTGGAGCAGCAGCCGATGCCCATGCCGCTGGTGGCGCTGTCCTACCGCCTGGACCGCCTGCAGGCGGCCGGTGATTGGGCGGCGGCGACGGCCATGCAGGCCCAGTTGGAGGCGCTGCTTGCCGCACACCCCCAGGCGCGGACCGACTGTGCGGCAGTGGTGGCCCTGCTGCGTGGCGAACTGGCCTTCAGCCAGGCCATGGCCAGCGGCCGTGCCGACGGTCTGGACGCGGTGCTGCACAACGACGAAGTGGCCTGGTATTCGCCAACCCTGCCGGCCCGCTGCCGAGCCTTGCAGGCGCTGTTCAGCGGTGATGAGGTTGGCGCCGAGCGCGAGCTGGAGGCGGCGGTGTCGCTGGGGGCCAACGCCGTGGTCCGTTCGTGCCACCGCCAGCAGCTCGCGCTCGCCGGGCATGTCCGCGCGTTGTTCAAGGGGCAGGCTGCCGAAGGGCCGTTGCATGTCACGTAGCCAGCGCCTGCTCGACCTGTTGCAGATCCTGCGGCGTCACCGCTACCCGGTGGCCGGGCATGTACTGGCCGATGCGCTGGGCATCAGCCTGCGCACCCTCTACCGCGACATTGCCACGCTCCAGCAACAGGGCGCCCACATCGAAGGCAGCGCGGGGCTGGGCTATCTGCTGCGCCCCGGCTTCGAACTGCCGCCGCTGATGTTCTCCCTGGAGGAGATCGAAGCCCTGGTGCTGGGCATGCGCTGGGTCGGCCGCCGGGGCGACTGTCGCCTGATGGGCGCTGCGCGGGACGTGCTGGCCAAGGTCGGTGCCGTGCTGCCGCCGGCCCTACGCGAGGAGCTGGAAACCAGCACCCTGCTGATCGGACCGGCGCCAGCCAGCGACGTGCCCGACGCGCTGCTGGAGCAGGTGCGCGACGCCATCCGTCGGGAGCACCGGGTGCAGCTCGGCTACCGCGATGCCGACGGGCAGGCGTCGCAGCGGGTGGTCTGGCCGTTCGCCCTGGGCTACTTCGAGCAGGCCCGCGTGCTGGTGACCTGGTGTGAGTTGCGCCAGGCCACGCGGCACTTCCGCCTCGACCGGGTGGAGACCCTGCAGGACCTCGGCCAGCGCTATCCGCGTCGGCGCCAGGTGCTGCTGCGTGAGTGGCGCGCGCAGGAAGGCATCGCCGAGCAGTGAGGCTGCTGCCAGAAACTGACAGGGGAGGGGCCTAGCCTGTGCACATCGAGTGACGACGCCCGTCGCTCCACACAGGAGCCCCGCCCATGATCGCCCCCAGCCTGCTCAACCTGTACGTCGACGACTCGGCTCGCAGCGCCGATTTCTACCGGCGCCTGCTGACAGGTGACATCGTCGAGCAATCCTCGACCTTCGCCCTGTTCGTCTTCCCCAACGGCTTCAAGCTCGGCCTCTGGGGCCGCACCGGCGTCGAGCCGGCCACCACCGTGCGCGGCGGTGGCGGCGAGCTGTGTGTCCATGTCGACAGCGACGAAGACGTGGACCGCCTGCACCAGCGCTGGCGCGAGCAGGGCGTGGAGATCGTCCAGGCACCGCTGGCCATGGACTTCGGCTACACCTTCACCGGCCTCGACCCGGACGGCCACCGCCTGCGGGTGTATCACCTGGCGATGTAGTCCGCCCGAGGGTGTTGAAACTGCGGTGGCGTCGCTGCTTTGCCACCGTGCTTTCTGCTAGCGTGTGCGCGCCCTCGAATCGGAAGGACCCGACCTCATGCAACGAATGCTCCTCGCCCTTGTGGCCGGCATGGTACTCACCGTGCTCGGCTATGCGGGTTTTTCCTGGCTTTCCGCCCATTACCTGCCCCTGGCCCCCGAGGCCAAGCTGACCCGTGCGTTTCCCCCGCCGCCCGATCTGCAGGCCCGCTGGCAGCGGGTGGACGCCTTGGCGCGCGATGCCGGCAATGCCGGGCTGTCGGCGCAGATGGAGATACGCATGCGCCAGCGCTCCCTGGCCTGCTCCCCGGGCTACCTGCCAGCCTGGTACGAGCGCATCGAGACCGTCAGGCAGCGGGTGGCCAACCCCACATGCTTTGCCGCGCAGGACCGCAAGATCGAGCGCTGGCTCGCCCTGCTGGAGGTCGGCGCGATGTTGCGTCTGGAGCCCTTGCGAGCAATCCCCGCCCAGTTCCCCGAGGCCCTGCAAGGGGACGCCCCCCTGGTCGATGCCGTCTTTGCCGAGCGGGCCGGCATTGCGCTGCTGCAGACCCGCAGAAGCCTGCAGGTGATCGACGTCGGACGGGACCAGGCGCTTTACCGCGAGCCCTCCGATGGCCAGTTGAGGGTGGGTTCGCTGTCGGAGAATGGTCGCCTGTTCGTCTCCTATGGTTCCAAATCGCTGCGTATCCGTGAGGCGGAAACCGGGCGGACCGTGGCGCAGATCCATGGTGCGTACCCGAACTCGTTCATCTGGCTGGATGGGCAGACCGCCCTGTTCCAAGGGCGTTCCCACACCCAGTTCATCGACTTCAGCCAAGGGCGGATCATCGATACCGAGCTCTATCGCCAGCCGGAGCGTGCGGCGCCCGTTCCCGGCAAGCCGGACCACTACGTGGCGTTCGGACGGGGTGGCGCCGTCGAGTTGGCCCTGGAGCAGCGCACCAGCGTTCCGAAGGTCCGCGTGGTGCGCCTCCAGGACTCAAGCAACACGGCGGTCGCAGCCCTGGACAGCGAGCCCGGTGGCGGGGCCTTCAGCCTCGATGGCACGCAGTACCTGAGCCCGCTCAGGTCTAACAACCTGGCTGTCTTCTCCATTGGCGAGCTGAAGAACGAGGTCATCGAGACTGGTCCCTTCAAGGCGATGAAGGTGATACCGACCGCAGACCCGGACAAGTTTCTGTTCGGTGGGAGCCCCTTGCCGTTCTCCCAGGCCACGGTCCGGGCGTTCGTGCTCGATACCGCCCTCCAGCGCCTGGCCCCGGTGACCGAGGAGCTGAACCTTGCCGGGCTGTCCTATGTGCGGCCCCTGGGCGTGTTCGGGGCCATCGATGCAAGCCGCTACCGCCTGATCAAGACGTTGCCGGTGGGGGAAGAGGTCGATCTCGTCACCTGGCGTGATGGCCTGGCCCAGGCAGCGTTGCAGCGCAGGATCGAGCAGATCGCAGCCCAGGGGCCTGCACCTGTCCGCCAGCCCGTGCCGCCGTCCATGCCTGATGTGCTCGTGCGGACCGGGCAGATGCCGCCGCGCCCCCAATTGCCGACCCCAAGCGAAGCGTCGTCCCCGTCCAGGACGACACCGGTTCAGGTGCCGGTGATCGATACCCAGGTCGAGGTGATCGGTGTGTACGAATCCGCACGGGGGCAGCACGGCGGAGGCGAGCACCATCCTGGTGTCATCGACGTGGAGGTCCGCAAGAGCCAGAAGCCGTTGACGCTGGTGTTGTCCTCCTACGAGCCCATTACCTGGAAGCTGAACCGCCAACCGGGAAGCCGCATCCACCAGGTGCTGCTCTCCAGTTACCACCCCTCCACGGTGGAGGGTGCCGGGGATGCACGGGTCATCGTCGTCAAGGTCGGCTATGACTACCAGGCGTCCGGCTACCGGACACTGCCGCCCGAGGTGACCAACCTGACCGGGCAGCAGACGGGGCTCTACCAGGGCACCTATTCGGGTGGGCGCTTCTCGGTGGGTGGCGGGCCTTGATGCCCTGGGGGCGGTCGAGTGAATAAGGTGGCCGCATTGCACGGACCCACGAGCCCGATTGCACAATCGCTACGCCCGGGCCCGCCGTAGGCGGGCACCAGGCACGGCGATCAGCCTTTCAGCGGGGGCGTGCGCGGCGGGACGATCCGGCGCGAGCCGGTGGACTCGAAGGCGGCGGCGTAGCGCAGCAGGGCGTTGTCGTCATAGGCGCGGCCGGCGAAGGTCAGGCCCACCGGCATGCCGATGTCGGCCATCACGCCCATGGGCACGGTGACGGTGGGTACGCCCAGGTGGCGGATGGCGAGGTTGCCGTTGGCGACCCAGACGCCATTGCTCCAGGCGATGTCGGCGGAGGCCGGATTGACGTCGGCATCCGCCGGAGCCACGTCGGCCACGGTTGGGAACAGCACCGCGTCCAGGCCCTGGGCCTGCATCCAGTCCTCCAGGTCGATCTTGCGGGTGTATTCCAGGGCGCGCAGGCCGTCGGGCAGGGTTTCGATGCGGTCCCAGGGGGTGATGCCGCGCTCGGCCATGGTCACGTACTCGGCCATGCTCGCCGCCAGGTCGCCTTCGCGGTTGGGCAGGGTGCCGGGTTCGTGGGGGAAGATCTGCGGGCCGTCCACGTCCTTCAGACGGTTGAGCTTGGGATCGCCGTTGGCCTGGAGGAAGTCGTCGAAGGCCCAGGCGGTCAGGTCCCACAACTCGTGGTGGAGGAACTCCTTGGCGATGATGCCGCGGTTGAACACCGTGGGCGCGCCGGGGCGGTCGCCCTCGCAGTTGGAGACCAGCGGGAAGTCCACCTCCAGCACTTCGGCGCCGGCCGCTTCCAGGGCCTGGCGCGCCTGCTCCCACAGGGCGATGACGCTGGGGCGGGTGTGGATGCGCTGACCGGTGGGGCCGCCGATGCCGGGGTTCTCGCTGGTGCCGGCGTCCGGGTCCTGGTTGATGAACATGCGCGGCACGCCGAAACGCTTGCCGGCCAGGGCCTCGGCGCCAGTGGCCAGGTCCTGGTAGCGGGCGGGGCGGACTTCGCTCACCGAGGGGATCGGCACCCAGGGCTGCAGGCGCCAGAGGTCGCCGCGCTTCTCGGTGTCCTCGGCGACGACCACGTCGAGCACCTCCAGCAGATCAGCCATGGTGCGGGCATAGGGCACCACCACGTCCATGGTCGGGGTCAGCGGCCAGTTGCCGCGGATGGAGATCACCCCGCGGGACGGGGTGTAGGCGCACAGGCCGTTGTTGGAGGCGGGGCCGCGTCCGCTGGACCAGGTCTCTTCGGCCAGGCCGAAGGCGGCGAAGCTGGCCGCCGTGGCGGTGCCGGCGCCGTTGGAGGAGCCGGAGGCGAAGGGCGCGGTGAGGTAGTCGGCGTTGTAGGGGCTTTCGGCGCGGCCGTAGACACCGCGCTGCATGCCGCCGTTGGCCATGGGCGGCATGTTGGTCTTGCCCAGGCAGATGGCGCCGGCGGCGCGCAGGCGTTCGATGGTGAAAGCGTCGCGCTGGGCCACCAGGTCCTTGAAGGCGGGGCTGCCGGAGGCGGCGGTCAGGCCCTTGACCAAGTAACTGTCCTTGGCGGTGTAGGGGATGCCGTCCAGCGGGCCGAGGGTTTCGCCACGGGCGCGGCGGGCGTCGGAGGCCTCGGCCTCGGCGAGGGCCTCGGGGTTGCGCACCACCACGGCATTGAGGGCGGTGGTGGTGTTCGGGCCGTCGTAGGCGTCGATGCGGGCGAGGTAGGTCTTAACCAGTTCGACGGCAGTGGTGCGGCCGGACTCCAGCGCAGCGCGCAAGTCGGCAATGGAAACTTCGGTTACTTCGATCATGGGGTCACCGCTGGCAGGTGCCGCGTGGCACACGTGGTTCGGAATCCGGCGGGCAGGGCCCGGGGCTCGATGCACCCTGGGCCGCTGGCCGGGCGAGTCGAGGCGAACTATTTAGCATCTGGCGGCGGCGGGCGGAATCTTTCGGTCGCGTTTTCGCGTGTAGATAGTCTTTTCGCGCCCATTGGTGGGGTGCAAGCGGGGCGGTTCGTCCTCTTCTAGACTTCCGTTGCCTCTTAGAAGAAGAACGCCGCATGAATTGGCCGCATCCTGCTCCTGCCCCCCGGAGGACGTTGTCCCTGCCCGGGCTCCTTGGCCTTCTGGCCTGCCTGCTCGTGGCTCTGGCGTCGGTCGCTCCGGCGCGCGCAGAGGAGGGGGTGGACGCCGCAACGATGCGCGAGCAGCCGCTTTTGCTCACCGATGCCCTGGGCCTGCTTGAGGACCCGCAATCCCGCTACAGCCTGGACGATGTGCGCAGCCCGGAGCTGGCCGGGCGCTTCGAGGGTGGGCGGCCGCCGGCCAATGCCCTGGCGCTGGGTTTCACTCGCTCGACGTTCTGGCTGCGGGTGGCACTGCGCAATCCGGGCGACGAGCCTATCAGGCGCATGCTGGAGGTGAGTAACCCTCGCGTGTCCTTTGTCGATGCCTACCTGCCAGATGGCCAGGGTGGTTACCGCGCGGTGCTCACCGGCAGTGATCGGCCATTCGACACCCGTGCCTACCCCAATCGTCACTTCGTGTTCCCGTTGCTGCTGGCCCCCGGCGAGACCCAGGTGGTGTACCTGCGTGTGGCCTCCAAGAGTGGCCTGCTGGTACCGCTCAAGCTCTGGGAGGAGGCAGCCTTCCACGTTGCCGAGCGTGCAGACTATGCAGTCCAGGCGTGGTACTTCGGCATCGCCACGGCGATGATCCTCTTCAACCTGCTGTTGTTCGCAGTGCTGCGCGACCGTACCTACCTGTTCTACGTGGCCTTCGTCAGCCTCACCGTGCTGGCGCTGGCGAGCAAGAACGGCCTGGCGCCGGAGTCACCCTGGGATGCCCTGCTGATGAACTCCAACGAGGCCTATTACTCCAGCGTTTCCCTGGCTCTGGTGGGGATGCTGCTGTTCACCCGGCGCATGTTGCAGATCCCTGAAAGCCTGCCGCGGGCGGACCGGCTGGTGCTGGCCCTGGTGGTCGTGTACCTGCTGACACCGGCCTTGTACTGGATGGCCCTGCCCATGTTCTCCAAGGCCGCGATGATGCTGAACCTGGCCACGGCAGTGCTGATCGTCGGCATTGCCGTGGTCTGCGCCTTTCGGCGCCAGCGTACTGCGTACTTCTTCATCGTGGCCTTCGCGCTGCTGATCATCGGCGCAACCGGCACCATCCTGCGGGCCATGGGCCTGCTCCCCTCCAACCTGTTCACCGTGGACGGCGTCCAGTTGGGCTCGGTGATGGAGATGATGCTGCTGGCCTTCGCCCTGGCCGACCGCTACAACGTCATGCGCCGCGAGAGGGCCCGGATGACGGACGAGCTGCTGAGTGCTCAGCAACAACTGGTCGAGACCCTGCAGCAATCGGAACGGGTGCTGGAGCAGCGGGTGGCCGAGCGTACCGAGGAACTGCAGGTGCTCAATCGCCGGCTGGAGGCCCTCAGCCTCACCGACGGCCTGACGGGCATTCCTAACCGCCGGCATTTCGACGTGATGCTGGTCCAGGCCTGGGGGCACGCCCAGCGCAACGGGTCGCCCCTGGCCCTGGCGGTGATGGATGTGGACTGGTTCAAGCTCTACAACGATCACTACGGCCACCCCGCCGGTGATGCCTGCCTGCAGCAGGTGGCCCAGGCCCTCAGCGCCACGCTGTGTCGCTCCAGCGACCTGGTGGCACGCTACGGCGGCGAGGAGTTCGTCTTCCTCGCCCAGGACACTGGTGTCGAGGGCGCCCTGGAGCTGGCGCGCCGGGTGTCCGAAGCGATGGAGACACTGCAGTTGCCCCATGAGCGTTCACCCCTGGGCCGCGTCACCCTGAGCATCGGTGTGGCGGCGATGGTGCCGCAGCCCGGCGAGCTTGCCG
This sequence comes from Pseudomonas sp. ENNP23, assembly GCF_001728945.1. Classification (NCBI taxonomy): domain Bacteria; kingdom Pseudomonadati; phylum Pseudomonadota; class Gammaproteobacteria; order Pseudomonadales; family Pseudomonadaceae; genus Pseudomonas; species Pseudomonas sp. ENNP23. The sequence continues at coordinate 2,727 of NZ_LYSP01000052.1, read as the reverse complement.
AGCTGCTGCTGCAGCGTGCCGACGCCGCGTTGTACGAGGCGAAGCGAGGCGGTCGCAACCAGGTGGTGGCTGACGGCTGACGGCGTTGCAGAACACCCTGTGATCCGGGCCCGCTCTTGCATCCTGCAAATGGCAGTGTGATGTCGAGCGCACGCAAGTCCCTGATTTGCCTGGAGGCAGCTCACGCGGTCGTTGTGGCATGGAGGCTGCACCCATGGGAGGACAACAACCAAGGAGCCTTCCCATGAACATCGCCATCCAGAAACTCTTCCAGGCATTCCCCGGCTACGAGGTCGCCATCACCCCCCGGCCTGACGGCATGCTGCTGCTGTGCCTCAGGCACGGTGACGCAGAGCCCCTGCGCAAGGCCATCGACGGCGACGTGGTGTTCTGCGAGCAGCGCGTGCGCCGCGTCATCCGCGAGCTGACCCGCGACCTGAAGCTGGCCGCCGGGGAAGTGAGCTGGAAGGGCGGGGGCAACCAGTGGGTGCGGGCAGAGCTGCCCACCTTCACTGGCGGCGCCATCCACTTCACGGCCGCCAAGACCCTGTTCGCCCGACGCGCGGTGCGTCGACCGGGCCAGGCCCTGGCCGACACCACGCGTTGACTCAGCGGCGTGCCACCAGGAACAGTCGCGGGAACGGCAGCAGCACGCTGCCGTCGTCCAGGGTCGGGTAGGCCTCGGCCAGTTCGGCCTGGTAGGCCGCGAGGAAGGCCTGCTGGCCGGCATCGTCCAGCGGCGCCAGGAAGGGGCGCAGCCCGGTGGCGCGGAGCCATTCGACGATGGCCGCCGGGCCACCCGGCAGCGGGTGGTAATAGGTGGTGCGCCACAGATCGACGCGGGCGCCGGCCTGGGTCAGCAGGCGGTAGTACCACTTCGGCGCGTGTCGTGCCTCGCGGGCACCGGCGGCCTCGCGCAGGGCATCCGCCCAGGGGCCGCTGGCAGCCACTTCGCGCATCAGGCGGTGGGAGTCCTCGTCGAGGTTGTCGGGCATCTGCACTGCCAGACAACCGCCGGGTGCCAGTTGCGCCAGCAGACGCGGCAGTTGGGTGCCATGGTCCGGCAGCCATTGCAGGGAGGCGTTGGCGAAGATCAGATCAGGTGCCACCTGGGCGCCCCACTGGGCGATATCGCCTTCGAGGAAGGTCACGCCCGGCAGGCGCTGGCGGGCGGCGGCGAGCATGTCGGGTGAGCTGTCCAGCCCGCTGATGGCCGCGTGCGGGTAACGCTCCACCAGCAGCTCGGTGGAGTTGCCGGGGCCGCAGCCGAGGTCGATGGCGTGGTGTACGTCGGTCAGCGGCACCCGCGCCAGCAGCTCGATGGCCGGGCGGGTGCGTTCGTCTTCGAACTTGCGGTACTGCTGGGCGGACCAGGTCATGGCGGGCTCCTTCGACGGGAAGCGCCCATCATCCTCGCAGCCGCTTGCTCACGCCAGCGCGGGTGGCTCCGATGCTGCCGGGCGGTAGAGCACCAGGCGGTAGGTGACCAGGCAGATCATCCAGTCGAACAGCAGCGTCCAGACGTTGTGCGAGAGAAAGTGCGCGCCCTGCATCATGCGTCCCAGGGACAGCACCGACCCCAGCACCAGCGCGCCCATCAGGGCCGCACGGGCCAGCCGTGGGCGGCGGTCCCGCAGGAAGAAGAACAGCGCCAGCAAGGCAAAGCCGCTGGAGGCGTGTCCGCCCGGCCAGCAACGCCCGGGGTGGTCGGTGGGCGCACGCTGGGACAGCAGCGGGGTGTAGACCTCCTCGCCACCGAAGGCCGTGAGATCCCACGGGCAATGCACCTCGGTCAGCGCCTTGAGCGGCGTGACGATGGCGGTGGACAGGGCCAGCGCCAGCACCAGGTAGCCCAGCGAGCGGCGCCAGCCGGCCATGCGCTTGAGCAGCAGGCTGGCGACGAAGCCCACCAGGGCGAACACCGCCATCACGATCACGGCCTGCTTGACCCGGTCATGCAGGATGGTTTCGAGGAAGTAGCTGTGCTCACCGACGAAGCCGGTGGCCGGGTCGTAGAAGGCGTTGGCGATGGCGAAGTCCAGGCGCGTCGGGTCGAGCATCAGCAACGCAGCCATGCAGACCAGCGGCAGCACTGCCCAGAGGCGGAAGTTGAACGGCCGGGAGGCGACCGCCGCGCGGGGCGGGGTATCGGCCTCCAGTGCGGTTGGGAAGGTGGTATCGGGGGTGTGGTTCATGGTCGGTCCTTATGCGGTCAGGCCCTCCCTGCCGGACGAGCAGGTGGGCATGGGCGCCGACCTTAAGCGCGGGCGTGTCATTTTTGCGTGAAAAACACAGCGTCGATGCCGCTGTGAAAAACCGCACAGCGATTAATGTTTTTTTTACGCGGTTTTGACACCCGGTTGATCGATGTCCCCCTAGGTTCTGTACGAAAAGTACTGCCGCAGGCATCGCAGCGTGCAAGCCAGCGTGACCATTGCGGCAAAACTCCTGGCGAGCTTGTCGTAACGGGTGCCAATTCTCCGGTTCTCTTTTAGTCAGCCAAACATCCGCTCGATGATGTTCCGCTGCCGGTATTTCGGACGATCAAACAGTCGGGGCAGTCCTGGCTTGGGTTTGCGCTTCATGATGCGCTGCGGAATCACCGGCTGCATGCGGTAGCGGTCACAGTACTGGCGCAGATGCTCGGCATCGTAACCTTTGTCTGCCAGTAACCAACGGCAGCGCTCACGAGGCCGTCCCGACTTTCCGGGGATACGTACCTGATCC
>NZ_LYSP01000051.1:0-37117 GCF_001728945.1 Pseudomonas sp. ENNP23 | reverse complement strand
TTTACCGCACCGGCGACCTGGCGCGCCAGCGTGAGGATGGGGTGATCGAATACGCCGGGCGCATCGACCACCAGGTGAAGATCCGTGGCCTGCGCATCGAACTGGGCGAGATCGAAGCCCGCCTGCAGGAGCAGGACACCGTGCGCGAAGCCGTGGTGGTGGCCGCCGACGGCCCCAGCGGCAAGCAATTGGTGGCCTATCTGGTGCTTGAGCAGGCCGACGCCCTGGAGGGGATCAAGGCCCACCTGGCGGCGGTGCTGCCGGACTACATGGTGCCCAGCCAGTGGCTGCTGCTGGACCGTATGCCGCTCTCGCCCAACGGCAAGCTGGACCGCAAGGCCCTGCCCAAGCCGGACATGGCCCAGTCGAGCCGTGACTACGTGGCCCCGGAGAGCGAGCTGGAGCAGCGCCTGGCCGCCATCTGGCAGGACGTGCTCCGGGTCGAGCGGGTCGGGCTGAACGACAACTTCTTCGAGCTGGGTGGGGATTCCATCGTGTCGATCCAGATCGCCAGCCGTTCGCGCCAGGCTGGCCTGGAGGTGTCGCCGCGGCGGGTGTTCGAGAACCAGACCATTGCCCAACTGGCCGCCGCCCTGGCTGGACTCGCGCCGTCAGTCGAGCAGGCACAGCCCGTCGCCCGCGTGGAAGTCAGCGCGGAGCGCCGTGCGGCATTGCCGGTGGCGGAGAGCGAGATCGAGGACGTCTACCCGCTGTCGCCGATGCAACAGGGCATGCTGTTCCACACCCTGGAGGACAGTGGCGAGGCGCTCTACATCAACCAGGTCAGCCTGCCGGTGGCGGGCCTCGACCTCGACCGCTTCGCCGACGCCTGGGCCTTCGTCACCGCCCGTCACGACGTGCTGCGCACCAGCTTCCACTGGCAGGCTGGTGATCCCTTGCAGGTGGTGCACCGCCACGCGCAGATGCCGATCCGCGTGCTCGACTGGCGTGACCGCGACGCCCCCGAAGAGGCCCTGAAGACACTGGCACGCGAGGAGGCGTTGCAGGGCTTCGACCTGGCGAAGGCGCCGTTGCAGCGCATGCTGCTGGTGCAGCTTGGCGAGTCCCGCTACCAGATGATCTGGACCAGCCACCACATCCTCATGGACGGCTGGAGCAGCTCGAACCTCTTCGCCGAGGTACTCGAACGCTATGCCGGCAAACCGCTGGAGGAACGCGCGGGGCGCTATGGCGATTTCATCGCCTGGTTGCAGGGCCAGGACCAGAGCGCGCTGGAAGGCTTCTGGCGCGAGCGCCTGGCGGACTGCGAGTCGACCGCCCTGGCCCAGGCCGTTCACCCGCGCCACGACGGGCAGGGCAGCGGCCACCACGCGCTCTACTCCAATTGGGATACCCGCTGGACCGCCCGCATGCAGCAGTTCTGCCGGCAATTGCGGATCACCCCGAATACCCTGATCCAGGGCGCCTGGCTGCTGTTGCTGCAGCGCTACACCGGGCAGCGTCGCGTGGCCTTCGGCGCCACCGTGGCGGGGCGGCCGGAAAGCCTGCCCCACGCCGACAGCATGCTGGGGCTGTTCATCAACACCCTGCCGGTGATCCAGGAGCTGGAGCCGACGCAGCGCCTGGACGACTGGCTGCGCCAGTTGCAGGGCTACAACCTGGACATCCGCGCCTGGTCCCATGCGCCGCTGGCGGATGTGCAGCGCTGGTCCGGCCTCGGCGGCCAGGCACTGTTCGACAGCATCATCGTGTTCGAGAACTACCCGATCGACCAGCGCCTGCGCGAAGCCGAACCGGCCGGGTTGAGCTTCGGCCAGTCCGACGACCTGGGGGTGACCAACTTCCCGATGGACCTGGCGGTGCACCTGGGCGACAGCCTGATGATCGAATACATGTACCTGCGCGGGAGCTTCTCCGAGGCGGCGGTGGAGCGTATCCGCCAGGTGATGGAGGACACCCTGGAGGCCATGCTGCGCCAACCCGAGGAGCGCCTGGGCAACCTGCAGCGCCTGTCGGCTGTGCAGCTGCAGGCGGTCATGAGCTGGAGCCTGCCGGATGAGTCGACCCACTCGCCGGTGTTGCTGCCGGAGCTGATCGCGCAGCAGGCCGCCCGCCGGCCCGAGGCGACCGCGCTGGTCTGTGGCGGGCAGCGCCTGAGCTACGGCGAATTGGAGCGCCGCGCCAACAGCCTGGCCCGTGAGCTCGTGACCATGGGCGCAGGGCCGGAGACCGTGGTGGGGGTGGCGCTGGACCGTTCCGTGGAGCTGGTGGTCAGCCTGCTCGCGGTGATGAAGGCCGGCGCCGCTTATGTGCCGCTCGACCTGGAGTACCCGGCGGAGCGCCTGGCCTACATGATCGAGGACTCCTCGATGGTCCTGCTGATCACCCGCAGCGACCTGCGTGCGGGTGTGCCCACTGTCGAGGGCCTGAAGGTGGTGGAGCTCGACGGCCTGGCGCCGCTGGGCAACGGCGTGCCGCTGCCCAGCCGTCTCGACGCGGGCAACCTGGCGTACCTGATCTACACCTCGGGTTCCACAGGCCGGCCCAAGGGCGTGGCGGTGACCCACGGGCCGTTGAGCATGCATTGCCAGGCGATTGTCGGGCTCTACGGGATGGGCGATGACACCCGCGAGCTGCACTTCATGTCCTTCGCCTTCGACGGTGCCCACGAACGCTGGCTGAGCACCCTGTCCAGCGGCGGCACCCTGGTGATCCGCGATGGCGGCCTGTGGACGCCGGAGCAGACCCTGCAGGCCCTGCACGAACACGGCATCACCATCGCCTGCTTCCCGCCGGCCTACCTCAAGCAGATGGCCGAGTTCGTGGAGAGCAGCGGCATGCCGGCGCCGCCGGTGCGCATCTACTGCTTCGGCGGTGATGCAGTGCCGGAGCAGAGCTTCGAGCAGGTCAAGGCGGCGCTGCGCCCGCAGTACTTCACCAATGGCTACGGCCCCACCGAGACGGTGGTGACGCCGATGCTGTGGAAGGTGCCGGTCAGCGGGCAGTGCCAGGCGGCCTACGCGCCCATCGGTCGCGCCGTTGGCCAGCGCTCGCTGCATGTGCTGGACGAGAACCTCAATCCGTTGCCGGTCGGGTTCGCCGGCGAGCTGTACATCGGCGGCGAAGGCGTGGCCCGGGGCTACCAGGGACGCCCGGAGCTGACCGCCGAACGCTTCGTCCCCGATCCCTTCGGCCAGCCGGGGGCGCGCCTGTATCGCACCGGCGACCTGGTGCGCCTGCGTGAGGACGGCATCCTCGACTACGTCGGGCGTATCGACCATCAGGTGAAGGTGCGTGGCTTCCGCATCGAACTGGGCGAGGTCGAGGCCTGCCTGCGCCGCCAGGAGGGCGTCGAGGATGCCCTGGTGGTGGCGCGGGACGCGGCTTCCGGCAAGCAGTTGATCGGCTACGTGGTCTGCCCGCAGGTGGACGCGGGCGAGCGCCTGAAGGCCGCGCTGCGCCTTGAGCTGCCCGACTACATGGTGCCGGCGCAGGTCATCGCCCTGGCGGCGTTCCCGGTCACCCCCAACGGCAAGCTGGACCGCAAGGCGCTGCCCGAGCCGAGTTTCCAGCAGGATGCCTACGTGGCCCCGCGCGATGAGCGCGAGCGGCTGCTGGCAGGCATCTGGGCGGAGGTGTTGCAGGTGGAGCAGGTTGGCGTCACCGACAACTTCTTCGAGCTGGGTGGCGACTCGATCCTCTGCCTGCAGGTGGTGTCGCGGGTGAAGAACCACCCGCAACTGGACCTGGAGCTGAAACTGCGCGACCTGATGCGCTACCCGACCATTGCCGGCCTGTGCGAGCGGCCCGTCGAGGCGACGAGCACGATGGCTGTGGTGGAGACCCGGCAGGCCGTGGAGGGCGCCTTCCGCCTGCTGCCGATCCAGGAGTGGCTGTTCGCCGAGGAGATGGCCGAGCCGCACCACTTCAACCAGGCCCTGATGCTCAAGGCCCGCCGCCCGCTGGACCTGGACGCCCTGGCACGCGCCCTGGCGGTGATCGAGCGCCATCACGACGCCTTGCGCCTGCGCTTCACCCGTGACAGCGGACGCTGGATGCAGCACTACCAGCCCGAAGGCGTCGGCGAGTCGGTGCTGTGGCGCCGCGAGGCCGCCGATACGGCGGAGCTGGAGCGCCTGGCCAACGAGGCGCAACGCAGCTTCGACCTGGCCCGTGGGCCGATGTGGCGGGCGTTGCATGTGACCCTGCCGGGTGGCGAGGCGCGCCTGCTGCTGGTGATCCACCACCTGGTGGTGGATGCGGTGTCCTGGCGGGTGTTGCTGGAAGACCTGCGCAGCGCTTACGAGGCCTGCTGCCTGGGTGAGGTGCCCCGTCTGCCGGCGCGCAGCAGCAGCTACCGCGCCTGGGTCGAGCGCCTGGTCGGCGACGCGCCACGCATCGCCGCCGAGGAAAGCGACTGGTGGCTGAAACAGTTGGACCACCCGGTCCGCGACCTGCCATGCGACAACCCCCGGGGCCGCAACCAGGTCAGCCAGCAGGCCGTCGCGCGCATGGCGCTGTCGCCGGCCCATACCGCACGCCTGCTCAAGGAAGCCCCGGCTGCCTACGGCACCCAGATCAACGACCTGCTGCTGACGGCCCTGGCCCGTGTGCTGTGTCGCTGGAACGAGCAGGATTCGGTGCTGGTGCAACTGGAAGGCCATGGCCGTGAGGACCTGTTCGAGGCGCTCGACCTGTCGCGGACGATCGGCTGGTTCACCAGCATGTTCCCGGTGCGGCTGGCCCCGGCGGACAGCCTGGGCGACTCCATCCGGGCCATCCAGGGCCAACTGGCCGCGATCCCCAACAAGGGCATCGGCTACGGCGTGCTGCGCCACCTGGGCGACGCGGCCCTGGGCCAGCGCCTGGCGGGCTTGCCCCAGGCGCGGGTGACCTTCAACTACCTGGGGCAGCTCGACCAGAGCTTCGACGAGCAGGCGCTGCTGGTGCCGGCGGTGGAAGACACCGGTGACTGCTACAGCCCCGTGGCCCGCCTGGCCAACTGGCTGGAGATCATCGGCCAGGTCTACGACGGCAGCCTGGCGCTGCGCTGTGTCTACAGCGTCCGTCGCTACCGGCCGGAGACGGTGCAGGCGCTGATGGAGGCCTACCGTGCCGAGCTGGAAGCGCTGATCGACCATTGCCTGGAGCAGGTGGGTTGAGCCATTTCGACATCCAACCGGCGGCGGCCGCTGGGGCCGCCGCTACATCGAGGATCATCATGCTGCACCCTGAACTCGAAGCCTTTCTCGACCTGGCCGAGGCCAATCTTGCCAACGACCCACTGCATCGCCTGGCACCCGGCCGGGCGCGCCAGGTCTTCCAGCAGTCCACCGAGCAGTTGCGTTGGGCCGTGGCCGGCGAGGTGATCTGCGAGGCACTGGAGGCGCCGGCCCGCGATGGTCAGCGCATTCCCCTGCGGCTCTATCGCCCGGCCGGAGCGGAGGGCGCTCTGCCGGTGCTGGTGTATTTCCATGGCGGCGGGTTCGTCGTCGGCAGCCTCGACAGCCACGAGGGCGTGTGCCGTGAGCTGTGCGCGCGTTCCGCCTGCGTGGTGCTGGCGGTGGGCTACCGGCTGGCACCGGAGCACCGCTTCCCCATGGCCCTGGAGGATGGCGAGGACTGCCTGGCCTGGCTGGCCGGGGAGGGCGCGCGGTTGGGGGTGGACACCGGGCGCGTCGCCTTCGGTGGCGACAGCGCCGGCGCGACCCTGGCCACGGTGCTGGCCATCCAGGCAGCCCGGCAGGGCGAGCAGGCGGTGATCGTGCCCCGTGCCCAGTTGCTCTGCTACCCGGTCACCGATGCCAGCCGGCAGAGCGTGTCGCGCACCTTGTTCGGCGAGGGCTACCTGCTGGAAAGCGAAACCCTGGAGTGGTTCTACGACCACTACGCCCGCACCCCGGCGGACCGCAGCGATTGGCGGTTCTCACCGTTGCTGGCCGACGACCTCGCGGGCGTGGCGCCCGCCATCATCGCGCTGGCCGGGCTCGACCCGTTGCTGGACGAGGGCCGGGCCTATGCCGGGCGCCTGCGTGAGGCGGGCGTCGAGGTGGAGCAGGTGGAGCTGCCCGGCCTGACCCACGACCTGCTGCGCATGGCCCTGGTGGTACCGGATGTGCTGCAGGTCTACGACCGGCTCGCAGTGGCGTTGCGGGCGTTGCTCCGCGCTTAGGCGCCGTCTCGATGAAGACAGGCCCCGCCCCGGCGGGGCTTTTTCGTGAAGGGCTCCGAGAGTGACCCGTTAATGCCCCGTCGTACAGGTAGCCCGGGCTGATGTGGGGCGCGTGCCATTTCCCGGACTGAAGTCCGGGCTACGGGTGGTGTGCCGGCAGTGCTGCGCAGTGGGCGATTCCATGCCAGGGCGCAGGGTGGACCGCGCTTCACCGGTCCACCCTGCGGGTTCATCCGTGATGGCCTGCGCATCAGGGACGCACACTGTACGAGTAGCCCGGGAATCCGTGGCTGGTGTGGGGCGCGTGCATTTCCCGGACTGAAGTCCGGGCTACGGGTGTGGTGTGCTGTGGGAGCGGATTCATCCGCGAGGCTTTTGTCGGCTGAACGAAAAAGGCCGCCCCTGGGGGCGGCCTCGTGGTGGCGGCGTGACTCAGTATTCCCAGCGCAGGCTGGCGGTCAGGCTGCGGGGGTCGCCGTACAGGTCGCTGTAGACGCTGGTGCTGGCGTAGTACTTCTTGTCGAACAGGTTGTTGACGTTGAGGCTGCCGGTAAAGTGCTCGTCGAAGCGGTAGCGTGCCAGCAGGTCCACGAGGGCATAGCTGCCTTGGGTGGCGGTCGCCTTGATCTGCTTCTCGTAGTAGCTGGTGGCGCTCTCCCAGCGCACACCACCGCCGACGGTGAGGCGGTTGAGGTCGCCGGTCAGGTCGTAGGTGGTGAACAGCTTGAGGGTGTTGCGCGGGAAGCCCACGTTCACGTCGACGCCTTGCGGGTAGTAGGTGTTCACGTGGCTGTAGCCGGCCTGCAGTTGCCAGCCCGGCATGAGTTCACCCGTGGCTTCCAGCTCGACGCCCTTGACCTTGATCTTGGAGGGCTTCACCAGCTCGTTGTCGAAGGCGTCGTACAGGCCGGTGCCGACCGCGTAGTTGCTGAGCTTGGACTCGAACAGGGCAGCGGTGAGGTTGAGCTTGCCGTCGTAGTACTCGGCCTTGGTGCCCACTTCGTAGCTGTCGCCTTCGGTGGGGTCCATGAACTTGCCTTCGACGGTCCGGTTCGACTGCGGCTTGTAGATGCTGGTGTAGCTGGCATAGACCGAGTAGGTGTCGTCCAGGTCGTAGACGATGCCGGCGTAGGGGGTGACTTCGCCGGTCTCGCGCTTCTTCAGGCTGGTGGGCTCGTAGCCGTAGTAGGCGGAGGTCTGGTCCACCTTGAAGTAGCTGAGGCGGGTGCCGAGGATCAGCGACAGGTCGTCGGTGGGCTTGAACCGGGCGGTGGTGTAGGCCGCGTACTGTCGCTGGCTGTACTTCAGGTCGCCGATGCGGTTGAACGGTGGCTTGGAGATGTCGCCACGCCATTCGTAGACGTTGGGAATGGCCGGGTTCCAGCCGCTGCCACTGCGGTCGACCCACAGAGGGTAGGCGCCGGTGTTGCTGCGGTAGCGCATGGCGCTGGCGCCCACCACCAGTTCGTGCTCGCGGCCGAACAGGCTGAAGGGGCCGGAGGCGTAGGCGTCCACCGAGTTCTGCTCAGGCTTGCTCGGCCATTTGGCGAAGTAGAGGCTGGTGCCGGCGCCGGTCTGCTGGTTGGGGTAGCCGTTGCTGCTGAACCAGCCGTACTCCACGTCGTTGCGGTCGCGCACGTTGGTGACGGCGACCTTGGCCAGCCAGTCGTTGTCGAAGCGGTGCTCGTAGGTGCCGAAGATCGAGGTGCGCTGGCGGTCCGCATGGCTCCAGTCGGCGGCGGAGTTGAACGAGCGCTTGAAGTCGGTGCGCTGGCCGTTGCTGTAGAACGCCGGGAAGCCGAAGTAGCCGCAGGCGTCGCAGTTGCGCTCCTGGTAGTCGAGACCGAGGCTGATGGTGTCGCGGTCGCTGAGGTCGGCTTCGATGATGCCGTAGGCCACCTTGCGCTCGGTGCTGAGGCGGTCGACGAAGGAGTTGGCGGTCTGGTACGCCGTCACCATGCGGCCGCGCAGGGTGCCTTGCTCGTTCAGCGGGCCGGAGACGTCGACTTCGGTGCGGTAGTTGTCCCAGGAACCGGCGCTGCCCTGGATTGAGGCGGCGAATTCGCGGGTGGGGCGTTTGCGCACCATGTTGATGGTGGCCGAGGGCTGGCCGATGCCGCCCAGCAGGCCGGTGGCGCCGCGCACCACCTCGACCCGGTCGTAGACGGCCATGTCGTTGGACTGGCTGCTCATCGCCGGTTCGAAGACGGTGGGGATGCCGTCCACTTGGAAGTTCTCGATCTTCATGCCGCGGGAGAAGATGCCCACTTCGTCGTCCGAGGAGTTGCTCTTCTTCTTGTAGAGCACGCCCGGTGCGTTGGTCAGCACGTCTTCCAGGCTGTTCATCTTCTGGTCACGGATGCGCTGGCTGGTGATCACGCTGACCGATTGCGGGGTCTCGCGGATGGACAGCGGCAGCTTGGTCGCCGTGCCGGTGGCACCGGTGGTGTAGGAGCCGGTGCCCTCGGTGGTGGCCCCCAGGCCGGTGGAGACCACGGAGGTGGCGCCCAGCTCCAGGGTGCTCTGGTCCGCGGCACTGAGGGTGACGCTGTTGCCATTGACCTGGTAGCTGATGCCCTTGCCGCGCAACAGCATGTCCAGTGCGACCGTGGGCTCGTAGCGGCCCTTGATGGCCTGGGTGCGCTGGTTGTTGACCAGGCTCGGGCTGTAGAGGATCTGCAGGTTGCCTTGACGCCCCAGCTCCTGGAGTGCGCTCGACAGGGATTGGGCGGGAATGTCGAGGTTGACCTCCTGGGCCTGCACCAGGCTGGCGTAGGGAGCGGTGAGTGCGAGGCCGATGCTGCTGGCGAGCAGGGTGGGGCGCAGTGAGCGATGAAGCATGACCTTCAAACGGGGTGAAAGAGACTTCGTCATCGAGATGTTCCGCTTTTTAATAGTGAGTAGTGTTCGCATTTAGTAGGACGGAAGACCGCCCGGAAACCGGAAAACTTTTTTCACGCCGGTTGGCGATGGGTGACGGCAGTACCGTTGCGCAGCTGGATGAGTTGATCGGCCAGCTCGAAATACCGGTCGTCATGGCTGATGACGATGATGGTCTTGCCCAGGCGTTTCAGCTCGGGCAGCAGCTCGGTATAGAAGATGCGGCGGAAGGTCGGGTCCTGGTCGGCGGCCCATTCGTCGAACACCAGCACCGGGCGCCGTTCCAGCCAGGCGTTGACCAGCGCCAGGCGCTTGCGCTGGCCGGTGGAGAGGTCGGTGGTGGTGAAGGCGCCGTCGCGGATCTGCACCTTGTGGGCGATCTCCAGGCGCTGCAGGTACTTGTCCGCATCCGGTGGGATGGCGTCGCTGCCGTGGAGCAGGTCATCGAACAGGTAGTAGTCGGCGAACACCGTGGTGAACAGTTGGCGGTAGTCATCCCGGGTGCGGGCGGTGACGGCCTGGCCATCCAGCAGGATCTCGCCCTGGTCCGGGGTGTAGAGACCCAGCAGCAGCTTGATGAGGGTGGTCTTGCCGCAGCCGTTCTCGCCGACGATGAAGAGGATCTCGCCCTGCTCGATGCGCAGGTCGATGGGCCCCAGAGCGAAGGGCGCGGCGCCCTCCACCGGCGGGAAGGCGAAGCGCACGCCCTTGAGCTCCAGGCTCTGCAGCTGGCGGTCCGGCACGTCGGGGGCGTTCAGCAGCAGGTAGGGCTCGGGGGAGGAGAACTGCGCCGAGAGTTCACCGATGCGGCGGAAGGCGATCTGCGCGCGGCTGACGATGGGCAGGGTGGAGACCAGGTGCTCCAGCGGACCCTTCATGTACAGCAGCACCAGCACGAAGCCGCTGGTGGCCACGGCGTCCGCCAGGTTCCAGACCTGCTGGATCACCAGCAGCAGCCCGATCACCACGAAGAACAGCATCGAGCCGAGGCTCTTGGCGATCACGAAGATGTTGATGGAGCGCACGTGGGTGTCGCGGATGTAGTCGGCGGTGCGCTGGATGCGCTCGCCGAACATGCGCTGGCGGCGCGGGCGGCTGATGCGCAGCTCCTTGGCGCCGGAGGCGATGCCGCTGTAGTGCTTCTGCAGTTCGTCCTCGGCTTCGCGGGCGGCGTTGAAGCCGTGGATGCCGCGCAGCCGGGCCAGGTACTGGATGGCGGTGCCCAGCAGCACGGCGAAGGCAGTGACCAGGAACATCGGCCAGGACAGCCAGGCGAGGTAGCCCAGGCAGCCGGTGGTGACCGTCAGCGAGATGGCCAGGGGGGCGAAGGCGAAGGCCAGGTCGCTGACGGTGTCCACGTCGTGGGTCAGCACCGGGATCAGGCGGTGGCTGCGGTAGCGCTCGATCTGTTCGATGGGCGCGCAGAGCACCTTGCGTCCCAGGTCCTGGCGCAGGGTGGCGATGACGTGCTGGCCCACGTAGTTGGTGCCCATGTCGGAGCCGATGGAGCAGGCCAGCGCCAGGGCGCAGAGGCCGATGAAGGTCAGCAGGGTGCCGCTGGTCAGGCTGCCTTCGGCGTGCAGCAGGCCGTTGATGGTGGCCAGCAGCGCGGTGACGCTGAAGCCGCCGAGGATGCCGAGGGCGATGGAGAGGGCGACCAGGCCGCGATAGGGCCGGATCAGGGTGAGCAGTTCACGCAGGGCGCCGGGGGCTTGTGTGTTCATGGGCAGGTCCGGATGGGGGCACGGGAAGGCGGGTCGGGCGACCCGCGACCGTGGCGTGTTCCGGGCGGCGCGACCTCATGGAGTAGACGCGCCGCAAGGCGCCTGATTTAGCCGCCGGTGACGGCGTGGGCAGTAGCAGGCCGTTGAAAAACGTAGACGAGGCAGCCGATGCAAGGCGAAAACGGCCGAAAAAGCGCAGTTTACGTGGGGTAAATGAGCATTTTGAGGGCGTTTTCAACGCCGCAGCGGCAACGTAGTTAGTTTTTCAACAGCCTGGTAGTGCTCACAACTCCCGCGCCACTCGCAGCCCCAGCCAGTCGCCGCGCACGTAGGGCTCGCGGTAGTTGCGGTTGCCCGAGCGGGAGAAGATCGGCGGCTCGCTGTAGTCGTTGCCGCGGATGTGGCGGTACTCGCAGTTGGCTTCCTCCCACGCGCTGCCATCGCTGGGGGCGCCGACGTAGCTGTCGTGCAGGCAGTCCGCCACCCATTCGTAGACGTTGCCGTGCATGTCGTGGACGCCGAAGGCGTTGGCCGGGAAGCTGCCGGCCGGGGAGGTGTAGTTGAAGCCGTCGGCGGCGCCGTAGGTGTTGGCGTGCCGGGCGATGCTGTAGTCCTTGCCTTCGTCGAAGGGGAAGGGGAACGGGCCTTCGCTGCCGGCGCGGGCGGCATACTCGCGTTCGGCTTCGCTGAGCAGGCGGTAGTGCTTGCCAGTCTTCTTCGACAGCCAGGCGACGTAGGCCCGGGCCTCGTCATGGTCCATGCACACGGCGGGCTGGTCCGGGCCCTGGGGGTAGCTGGGCTTGCCGTTGGTGCAGCGGCGGCCGGGGCGGTCGTCGCCGTCGGGGAGGGTGATGCGGGCTTCCTTCATGTAGGCGTCCCATTCGCGGGCCAGCACCTGGAACTTGCTGATGGCGAAGGGTCTGGCGAAGGTCACGGTGTGCAGCGGGCCCTCGTCGGGCTGGCGGCCCACTTCGTGCTCCGGGGTGCCCATGGTGAAGCTGCCGGCGGGCAGCACCACCATTTCGGGGCAGTTCTTGCAGTCCTTGAAGACGCTGCCGGGTTTGTTGGCGTCGGCGGCCAGGGCCGGTGCGCTGACGAGCAGGGCGACGACCAGGGCCAGGGGTTGGGTTGCAGGCATGGCGATTCTCTTGAGGGGAAGGGGTCAGGCGAGCTGGGGGGCGAGGAGGGCCATCACCCGGTCGATCTGCGCTTCGTCGTTGAGCAGGCTGGGGGCCAGGCGCACCACGGGGCCGACGTCGCGGTCCACGGCGTCGCTGATCACCTTGCGCGCCAGCAGGTAGCGGGCGACGGCGTCGCAGGCGCGACCCTCGACGCGGAAGAAGGTGAAGCCCGAGGACAGTTCGCGGCTGCGCGGCGTCACCAGTTGCACCTTGGGGTACTCGGCCAGGCGCGCCTTGAGGTAGTCGTTGAGCTGGTGGATGCGCACCTGGACGTCGGCCTTGCCCAACTGCAGGTGCAGCTCGAAGGCTTTGCCCACCGCCAGGCGGTGGTCGAAGGCGTGGTAGCCACCGGGGGTCATCAGGGTGCCGAAGGTCTCGCCCCTGGTGAAGGTCGGCGTGCTGGGCACCAGGTGAGCCTGGGGCTGCGGGTCGCGGGCAATGATCACGCCGGTGCCACGGGGGCCGAACAGCCATTTGTGGGTGCCGGCGATGAAGTAGTCGCAGTTGAAGTCGGCGAAGTTCAGGTCCTCGACGCCGAAGCCGTGCACGCCGTCCACCACGTAGAGGAGGCGATCCGCTTCGTCGCGGCCCTGGTTGAGTTCCTTCACCAGTTGGCCGACTTCGCGCGCCGGCAGCTTCACGCCGCTGCCCGATTGCACCCAGGTCATGCCCAGTACGCGGGTCTCGGGGCGGATGGCCTGGCGGATGTTGTCGAGCATCTCGTCCACGGAGGCGAGATGCGGGTCCTTGAACAGGGTGACGCGCCGCACCGGCGTGCCCATGAGGCGTTCGCGGTACTCCAGGCGGGTGTTGGTGGAGTAATGCTCGTGGGCGCTGATGAGGATTTCCTTGCCGGGCGCCACCTGCAGGCCGCCGTAGATCATCGCCAGGCCGTCGGTGGTGCTGCCGGTGAGGGCCACCTGCGCGGGCTGCACGCCGAAGTAGCGGCCGGCCCAGGCGCGGACCTCGTCTTCATAGCCCCACAGTTCCTCGCGGTCCCAGTCCAGTACCTCGCCGGGGTTGGCATCCAGCCGGGCGCGGAAGTGGGCGATGGCCTCGCGCACCATGCGGGGGTGGGAGGTGAGCAGGAAGGTGCAGAAGTGCAGGTAGTCCGGGTCCAGGTCGAACTGCTCGCGCAGGGCCAGCCACTTGTCCGTGGCGGGGCGGTTCGGCGATGGGGCGGCCTGGGCGTTGCCGGCGAGGGCGGAGCCCAGGGGCAGGGCGGCGGCCAGCAGGCCGGCCTGCTTGAGGAAGGTGCGGCGGTCGCTCATGGGCGCACCTCCCCGGCGCTGGCCGGTGCGGCCAGGCGCTGCACCTCGCCCCACACCCGCAGGAAGTTGCCGCCCCAGAGCTTGGCGATGTCGGCGTCTGAGTAGCCGCGCTGGATCAGCTCGGCCGTCACGTTGCGCGACTCGCCGACGTTCATCCAGCCCTCGACGCCGCCGCCGTCGTTGAAGTCGCTGGCGATCCCCACGTGGTCGATGCCGACCTTGCGCACGGTGTAGTCGATGGCGTCCACCAGTTCCTTGACGCTGGCGCGGGGCTCTTCTTCGAGGATGGCGTAGAGCGCGCTGGCGTACTCGCCGAAGCGCTGCTCCGGCCAGATGGCGATGATCGGGTCACCCGGCATCAGCGCGTTGGCCAGGCCGTTGAGCGGCTGCAGGTCGAAGCGCGCGCGCAGGGCGTTGAGCTTGTCCAGGGTCGGCTGCGAGAGGGGCTTGAGGTAGGCGGGGAAGCCCACCACCTGGATCACGCCGCCGCTCGCCTTGATCTGCTGCATTTCCGCATCGCTGAGGTTGCGCGGGATGTCCACCAGCGCGCGCGGCGCCGAATGCGAGGCGACGATGGGGGCGCGGCTGAGACGGGCGACGTCTTCCAGGGCCAGGGTGGACATCTGCGACACGTCGATCACCACGCCCAGGTCGTTGAGTCGCTTCACCGCCTGCTCGCCGAGGGGCGAGAGGCCGCCGAGGGCGTCGGCGGTGTCGTTGAAGAAGGGCAACGGGCGCGAGGAGTCGGCCCAGGCGTTGTTGCCGACGTAGCTGAAGCCGAACAGGCGCATGCCGCGTGCGTGCCAGGCGTCCAGCGCGTTCAGGTCCTCGCCCAGGGGGTAGGCGTTGAGCATGCTGATGACGATGGCGAACTTGCCTTCGCCGTGCAGGCGGCGGAAGTCCTCGGGGCTGTAGGCGATGCCGACCTGGTTGGGGAAGTCGCGCACCAGGCCGCTGATGATCCTGTAGCGCAGCTCCTGCTGGTGGCGGGCCTCGTCGACGAAGGCAGCGGTGGGGCGATGGGGCGCGTTGGGACCGTTCCAGATCTCCGGCCAGCCGAAGATGGTCAGCGCCGCACCGGAGAGACGCCCGCGCCCGGCCTTGACCAGGTCGAACTGGCCTTCGCCGTCCTTGTCCGCCTCGTTGCCTTCGGTGCCGAAGTCGGTGGGCACGGTGATGTGGCTGTCGAAGGAGAGGATGCGTTCCTGCAGTTCCTCCGCGTGTTGCATCACGTCCCGAGGATAGGGCGCGGCCTGCCGCAGGAAGAAGTACCAGGTCGCTGCCGCGACCAGCGCCAGGAGGATCGCCAGGGCGATCAGGTAGAGGGCCTTGCGGGTCGTGTTCATTGCCATCCCGTTCGTTGCCAGGGGTTGATGCCGAGCGCACCCGGGGTGGGTGCCCGTGTCGGAAGAACGAGGGCAGGGTGGGGAAATTTAGAATCGGGCGCTGTTGATCCGTTGCGGGAAACGACCTGTGTCCGAAGCGCACTCCAGGGTTTTCCCGTGGCCGGGAAAGTGAGGCGGCGAAACCTGCCCCTTCAGGAGGCCGAGCGGAGTCGTTGCGCAGGGGGACGAGCGGCATGGATGCCGCGAGAGGCGCGCCAGGCCATGGATGGCCCATCGCGCCGGCCCCCGAAGCAACGATGGAGCGAGGGAAGTCCCGCGAAGCGGGGCCCGGATGTCGGGGCAAGCCCTTTTGGCTCCTTTTGGGGCGATTGCCAAAAGGGGCTCGCCCGGGAGGGCGAAATAGAAAACACCCGCAAACTCGGTAATCAACCTGATGCCGGACGTATCAGCAAAGCAGCCATAAATTTACCCCCCGTTACCTCGTTCTAGCGGGATAGGCGTGGCTGACACGGATGCGATGTAGCGATGAGGTTTTCCAGACGTGGGTTCATGGGGGCGCTGGCGGTGGCCGGCGCAGCGGTACCGGCGGTGTGGTACGCGCGGCGTGAGCCGGATTACGACGAACCCCTCGAACCGGACCAGGTGGAAACCCCGGGGGAGGCCACGGTGGACGCCGCCGATTGGGGCGGGGTGCGCCTGGCCACCCAGTTGCGCGGCATCTGGGACCTGCGTTTCGACGGCCTCGACGGCGGCCTGGACGGGCTGCCCCGCGAGGGCGTGGAGATGCTGCTGGACATCGGCCCCACCGGCCGGGCCCTGCGCGGCTGCATCGACCAGGGCGCCGCGCTGCGGGGCACGGGTGAGCCCCGTTACCGGGTGCTTGGCGAGGTGGTGGACCAGGACGGCAAGCGCATCCGCTGGCGCCTGGTCCCGGCCGGCGAGTCGGCCCCCAGCCATGAACTGGAAGCCGTGCTGGACGAGGTCTGGGGCAACTGGGCCCAGGCCGGTGACGCCAGCCTGAGCGGGCGCATCCGCCGCATCGACCGGCCCCTGGCGCTGCCCGAGCCGGACAGCCGCTTCGTCGCCCGCAAGCGCGCCTTCCCCGAGGCGCGGCAGGTGACACCCCTGGAACCGGCGTTGCTGCAGTGGCTGGTGTCCCCCGAGCACCGCCTGTTCCACCAGCTCTGGCACGCCACCCGCGACAAGTGGCACCGCCTCGACGACCGTCGCCGCGATGCCCTGCGCGGCGCCGGCTGGCAACCCGGCCCACGGGATGCCGAGCGCGGTGCACGGGGCCGGCGCAAGCACCTCAACGGCTCCGGCGAGGACTTCCTCTTCATGCACCGGCACATGCTGGCCAAGGCACGCCACCTGCAGCCGGGCCTGCCCAACTGGAGCCGGCTGCCGTTGCCGTGCCCGTACCTGGAGCACGACCGCATCGGCTTCATCCGCTACCTGGAGAACCACGACGGCAACGCCGTGCCGCCGGCCTGGTTCGCCTGGGACGACGACGAACTGAGCCTGTGGCTGCACGACATCAAGTCCGCCCAGGCCTTCTACAGCAACTTCCAGGTCTGGGAGTCGCAGTACCAGGACCCGGACTACCTCGCGCGCCTGACCCTCGCCCAACTGGGCTCGGAGATGGAACTGAACATCCACGACTGGCTGCACATGCGCTGGGCCACCGTCACCCGCGACCCGTCCAACGGCATGCCGCTGCCCGGCGACCGCGACCAGGTGGACTACGGCACCCGCTGGTTCCGCGCCGACAACGACTACCTCGGCGACCCGTTCTCATCCCACGTCAACCCGGTGTTCTGGCGCTTCCACGGCTGGATCGACGACCGCATCGAGGACTGGTATCGCGCCCACGAGCGCGCCCACCCCGGCGAGGTGGTGGTCCGCGAGGTCCAGGGCGTGCGCTGGTTCGCGCCGGGGCGCTGGGTGGAGGTGGGCGACCCCTGGCTGGGCGCGCTGACCCATGGCTGCGGCGGGCTGGACGATGCCGGCGGCGGCGCCGGTGAACTGGAGGTGGAGGCCATGAAGCTGGCCCTGCGCATCACCTTCGGCGAGGACGACCTGGTCAGCCGGCTGCTGCCGCGAACGCCCCGGCGTCCCTGGTATGCGCGCCACCTCAAGCGTCGCGAGGAGGGGCGCTAGCCCTGGAAAGGGCGAGCACCAGATTCGTTCGATTATCGAACGAATAGTCGATTATCGGATTGTTACACCCGGAGGCGGGGGGTACCTTGCTCCCCAGCCGACCCCGGCCCGGGCCCGCCGCCCGTGGCTTCACCGGGTGTCGCCACGGGCGCGCCGCCAGGCCGCCCTGGACAACAACACGAGATCGACCATGGCTGAAATCATTTCCCTCCGCGAGGCCGTCGAGCGTTTCATCCACGACGGCGACAAGGTAGCCCTCGAAGGCTTCACCCACCTGATTCCCACCGCCGCCTCCCACGAGATCATCCGCCAGGGTAAGAAAGACCTGCACCTGGTGCGCATGACCCCTGACCTGGTCTACGACCTGCTGATCGGTGCCGGCTGTGCCCGCAAGCTGACCTTCTCCTGGGGCGGCAACCCCGGCGTGGGCTCCCTGCACCGTCTGCGTGACGCGGTGGAGAAGCAGTGGCCCAACGCCCTGGAACTCGACGAGCACAGCCACGCCGACATGGCCAACGCCTACGTGGCCGGCGCTTCCGGTCTGCCCTTCGCCGTGCTGCGTGCCTATGCCGGCTCCGACCTGCCGAAGGTCAACCCGAACATCCGCTTCATCGACTGCCCCTTCACCGGCGAGACGCTCGCCGCCGTGCCGTCGGTGCGCCCGGACGTCACCGTGATCCACGCGCAGAAGGCCGACCGCAAGGGCAACGTGCTGCTCTGGGGCATCCTCGGCGTGCAGAAGGAAGCGGCCCTGGCGGCCAAGCGCTGCATCGTCACCGTGGAAGAGATCGTCGACGACCTCGACGCGCCGATGAACGCCTGCGTGCTGCCCACCTGGGCCCTGACCGCGGTGTGCCACGTTCCCGGCGGCGCCAGCCCGTCCTACGCCCACGGCTACTACGAGCGCGACAACCGCTTCTACCAGGCCTGGGACCCCATCGCCCGCGACCGCGACACCTTCACCGCCTGGATCGACGAATACATCCGTGGCACCAAGGATTTCGCCCAGTTCCAGCAGAAGCTTGCGGAGGCCAAGTGATGAGCGCCCAGTACAGCACCAACGAAATGATGACCGTGGCGGCTGCCCGTCGCCTGAAGAACGGCGCCGTCTGCTTCGTCGGCATCGGCCTGCCGTCCAAGGCCGCCAACCTGGCGCGCCTGACCTCGTCCCCGGACGTGGTCCTGATCTACGAATCCGGACCCATCGGCGCCAAGCCGAGCGTGCTGCCGCTGTCCATCGGTGACGGCGAGCTGGCCGAGACCGCTGACACCGTGGTCCCCACCGGCGAGATCTTCCGCTACTGGCTGCAGGGCGGGCGCATCGACGTCGGCTTCCTCGGCGCTGCGCAGGTGGACCGCTTCGGCAACATCAACACCACCCTGATCGGCGACTACCACACCCCCAAGGTGCGCCTGCCGGGTGCCGGCGGCGCGCCGGAGATCGCCGGTTCCGCCAAGGAAGTGCTGATCATCCTCAAGCAGTCCCAGCGCACCTTCGTCGACAAGCTGGCCTTCATCACCTCCGTGGGCCACGGCGAAGGCGGCGACCATCGCCAGCAGCTCGGCCTGCCCGGCAAGGGGCCGGTGGCCATCATCACCGACCTCTGCATCATGGAGCCGGAAGCCGGCACCCACGAATTCATCGTCACCTCGCTGCACCCGGGCGTGACCCGCGAGCAGGTGGTGGCCAACACCGGCTGGGCCATCCGCTTCGCCGACCAGGTGGCCGAGACCGCCGCCCCCAACGAGGTGGAGCTGAGCGCCCTGCGTGCCTTGGAAGCCCGCACCGCGGCTGCCCACGGCCAGCAAGGGGGTGAGGAATGAGCCGCGACGTCTTCATCTGCGATGCCGTGCGCACGCCCATCGGCCGCTTCGGTGGCGCCCTGGCCCCCGTGCGCGCCGATGACCTGGCGGCCATCCCGCTCAAGGCCCTGATCGAGCGCAACCCCCAGGTGCGCTGGAGCGAGGTCGACGAAGTCTTCCTCGGTTGCGCCAACCAGGCCGGCGAGGACAACCGCAACGTCGCGCGCATGGCGCTGCTGCTGGCCGGCCTGCCGGAAAGCATTCCCGGCGTCACCCTCAACCGCCTCTGTGCCTCGGGCATGGATGCGGTGGGCACCGCCTTCCGCGCCATCGCCTCGGGTGAAATGGAGCTGGCCCTGGCGGGCGGCGTCGAATCCATGTCCCGCGCGCCCTACGTGATGGGCAAGGCCGACAGCGCCTTCGGCCGCACCCAGAAGATCGAAGACACCACCATCGGCTGGCGCTTCATCAACCCGCTGATGAAGGCCCAGTACGGCGTCGACGCCATGCCGCAGACCGCCGACAACGTCGCCGACGACTACCAGGTATCCCGCGCCGACCAGGACCTGTTCGCCCTGCGCAGCCAGCAGCGCGCCGGCCGCGCCCAGGCCGAAGGCTTCTTCGCCGAGGAGATCGTCCCGGTGGTGATCAAGGGCAGGAAGGGCGACACCGTGGTCGATGCCGACGAGCACCTGCGCCCGGACACCACCCTGGAGGCCCTCGCCAAGCTGAAACCGGTCAACGGCGAAGGCAAGACCGTCACCGCCGGCAACGCCTCGGGCGTCAACGACGGCGCGGTGGCGCTGATCCTGGCCTCCGCCGAGGCGGTGAAGAAGCACGGCCTCACCCCGCGCGCCAAGGTGCTCGGCATGGCCAGTGCCGGCGTCGCGCCACGGGTCATGGGCATCGGCCCGGTGCCGGCGGTGCGCAAGCTGCTGGAGCGCCTCAACCTGGGCATCGACCAGTTCGACGTCATCGAACTCAACGAAGCCTTCGCCGCCCAGGGGCTGGCCGTGATGCGCGAGCTGGGCCTCCCCGACGACAGCGAGAAGGTCAACCCCAACGGCGGCGCCATCGCCCTCGGCCACCCCCTGGGTGCCAGCGGCGCGCGCCTGGTGCAGACCGCCTTGCACCAGTTGGAGAAATCCGGCGGCAAGCGCGGCCTGGCCACCCTGTGCGTGGGGGTAGGGCAGGGCCTGGCCCTGGCCATCGAGCGCGTCCAGCAGTCGAAGTGACCCAGGGTGGGCTTCAGCCCACCACGACTGCGACCCAGCACGGTCGAGTGGGCTGAGGCCCAACTGAAGCCCACTCGACAGGCTGGATTCACTCCCATCGCCCTGCCAACCTAGGCCCACCCCCAACCGCTGCAACGAGGTCGCCTTGAGCAACCAACTCTTCGACGCCTACTTCACCGCCCCGGCCATGCGCGCGATCTTCTGCGACCAGGGCCGGGTGCAGGGCATGCTCGACTTCGAGGCCGCCCTGGCCCGTGCCGAGGCCCGCGTGGGGCTGATCCCCCGAGCGGCCGTCGCGCTCATCGAAGCCGCCTGCCGCGCCGATTTCTACGACTTCTCCGCCCTGGCCCAGGCCATCGCCACTGCCGGCAACTCCGCCATCCCCCTGGTCAAGGCCCTGGGCAAGCGCATCGCAGCGGCCAGCCCGGAGGCCGAGCGCTATGTGCACCTGGGCGCCACCAGCCAGGACGCCATGGACAGCGGCCTGGTGCTGCAACTGCGTGCTGCCATCGGCCTGATCGAGGCGGACCTCGCGGCCCTGGGCGACGCCCTTGCCGAGCAGGCCGAGCGCCACGCCGGCACCCCGCTGGCCGGCCGCACCTGGCTGCAGCAGGCCACCCCGGTGACCCTCGGCATGAAGCTCGCCGGCCTGCTGGGCGCCGTCACCCGCCATCGCCAGCGCCTGGCGGAACTCAAGCCGCGCCTGTTGTGCCTGCAGTTCGGTGGCGCCTCCGGCAGCCTCGCCGCCCTCGGCGAACAGGCCTGGCCGGTGGCCGAAGCGCTGGCCGTCGAGCTGTCGCTGAACCTCCCGGACCAGCCCTGGCACACCCAGCGTGACCGCCTGGTGGAGTTCGCCAGCCTGCTGGGCCTGGTCGCCGGCACCCTGGGCAAGCTGGGGCGCGACCTCAGCCTGCTGATGCAGACCGAGGCCGGCGAACTCTTCGAGCCCGCCGCACCTGGCAAGGGCGGCTCGTCCACCATGCCCCACAAGCGCAACCCGGTGAGCGCCGCCGTGCTCATCGGCGCCGCCACCCGTGCACCGGGCCTGGTGGCCACCCTGTTCGCCGCCATGCCCCAGGAGCACGAGCGCAGCCTCGGCCTCTGGCACGCCGAATGGGAAAGCCTGCCGGAGCTCTGCTGCCTGGTATCCGGTGCCCTGCAGCACGCGCTGCTGGT
Source organism: Pseudomonas sp. ENNP23 (assembly GCF_001728945.1). Classification (NCBI taxonomy): domain Bacteria; kingdom Pseudomonadati; phylum Pseudomonadota; class Gammaproteobacteria; order Pseudomonadales; family Pseudomonadaceae; genus Pseudomonas; species Pseudomonas sp. ENNP23. The sequence goes on along the minus strand of NZ_LYSP01000051.1, from coordinate 16,208 downwards.
GGTGCCCGGCCTGGAGGTGGACGCCGCGCGCATGCGCCGCAACCTCGACCTGACCCAGGGCCTGGTGCTGGCCGAAGCGGTGAGCATCGCCCTGGCCCAGCGCATCGGCCGCGATGCCGCCCACCATCGGGTGGAGCAGTGCTGCCGCCAGGCGGTGAAGGAGGGCGCCCACCTGCGCGCCGTGCTCGGTGCCTGCGCCGAGGTCACCGCCGAGCTGTCCGCCGCCGAGCTGGACCGCCTGCTCGACCCCGCCCATTACCTCGGGCAGGCCCGCCGCTGGGTGGACCGTGCCCTTGCTGAACACACCACTTTCCCGCACTAGGAGTTTTCCATGCCTGCCGTACGTCTCGCCGATGGCGACCTGAACTACCTCCTCGAAGGCCCGGCCGGAGCGCCGGTGCTGGTGTTGTCCAACTCCCTGGGCACCGACCTGCACATGTGGGACGCCCAGGTCCCGGCCTTTACCCGGCACTTCCGGGTGCTGCGCTACGACACCCGAGGCCATGGCCAGTCTCTGGTCAGCGAAGGCCCCTATCGCATCGAGCAGCTCGGCCGCGACGTGCTGGCCCTGCTGGATGCCCTGGACATTCCCAAGGCGCATTTCTGCGGCCTGTCCATGGGCGGGCTGATCGGCCAGTGGCTGGCCATCAATGCCCCCGAGCGCATCCAGCGCCTGGTGCTGTGCAACACCGCCGCCAGGATCGGCACCCCCGAGGTGTGGAATCCGCGCATCGACGCCGTGCTGGCGGGCGGTGCCCAGGCCATGGCCGACCTGCGCGACGCCTCCATTTCCCGCTGGTTCACCCCGGACTTCGCCGAGGCGCAGCCGGAGAAGGTCGAGGCCATCGTCGGCATGCTGGCGCGCACCTCGCCCCAGGGCTACGCCGCCAACTGCGCCGCCGTGCGCGACGCGGACTTCCGCGAGCAGCTCGCTGTCATCCAGGCCCCGACCCTGGTGGTCTGCGGCAGCGGCGACCCGGTCACCACCCCCGAGCACGGCCGCTTCATGCAGACGCACATCGCCGGCGCCGAACTCGTCGAGTTCCCGGCCGCCCACCTGTCCAACGTGCAGGCCGGTGAGGCCTTCAGCCAGCGCATACTGGCCTTCCTCAGCGCCTGAGTGCGCGCCGGATCACCCCGGGCTGAAGCCCGGGCTACCGCTTTCCCGACGCAGATGCCGCGTCCCCGCTCCACGACCCTGTTCGAGGCCCCATCGATGGACGAAAAAGAACGCTACGAAGCCGGCATGCAGGTCCGCCGCGCCGTACTGGGCGACGCCCACGTCGACCGCAGCCTGCAGAACCTCACGCCCTTCAACGAAGAGTTCCAGGAAATGATCACCCGCCACGCCTGGGGCGACATCTGGACCCGCCCGGGCCTGCCGCGCCACACCCGTAGCCTGGTGACCATCGCCATGCTCATCGGCATGAACCGCGAGGGCGAGCTGAAGCTGCACCTGCGCGCCGCGAAGAACAATGGCGTCACCCGCGACGAGATCAAGGAAGTGATCATGCAGAGCGCCATCTACTGCGGCATCCCCGCCGCCAACGCCACCTTCCACCTGGCCGAAGCCGTGTGGGATGAACTGGGGGTCGAGTCGCTGCACCCCTGATCGCCGAGCGACTCCCGGCCCAGGCTCCAGAGCCTGCGGCCGGGCAGGCTCGGGTTCACGCCGCTGTCATGTTCTGCCCGCCAGCCCCCGCCCCGAGCGGTCTCCCATCCGCCCTCCCGTAACCCCTCCTTGCCGCAGCGCCCTGTCATGTCAGGCAGGTTGCACGCACCCCCGAACATTCCCGTCCTTGAGCGCCTCGTGCTCCCGAGGTTTTTTCCTTTGCCTGTCACCCGTGGCTGCGACTGTCAGTGCCATGGCCGAGCCGCACCGGGCTTCTGGAATGCGCCCGACCGGCCATGACCCGCTCGACAGCGAACCATCCACGTCCAGACACGATGAAAGGAGCTTCCTCATGTTCAAGCGCAACGTTCTCGCTGTTTCCCTGGCCGTCGCCGGCCTGTGTTCCGCCCAGGCCATGGCGGCCGTCGTCGGTGGCGGTGCCACCCTGCCGCAGGGCCTGTACAACACCGCCACCGTGCTGCCGTCCGGCTTCAACGCCTACACCGGCGTGGGCAGCGGCGCCGGCAAGGCTGCCGTGCTGAACAACGACGCCACCAAGCTCAACCTGCCCAGCGGCACCACCGTCGACTACGCCGGCAGTGACTCCGTACTGAGCGCCGCCGAACTGCTGGCCTACAAGAATGCCCACCAGTCCCCCGCCGTGCCCGCTACCGATGCCAACAACTGGGGCCCGCTGGTACAGATCCCCTCGGCGGCCACCTCGGTCACCATTCCCTACAAGAAAGCCGGCGTCACCTCGCTGAACCTGACCAGCGCCCAGCTGTGCGGCATCTTCTCTGGCAGCATCACTGACTGGAACCAGATCAGCAGCGTCTCCGGCCCGATCACCGTGGTCTACCGTAGCACCAGCAGCGGCACCTCCGAGATCTTCACCCGCCACCTGAACAGCCAGTGTAAAGACCAGTTCGGTGTCAGCAGCACCTTCACCAGCGCCGCCCTCGGCGGTGTGCCGGCCGGAGCCGTGGCTGTGAGCGTCAGCGCCCAGATGGCCAGCACCGTGGCCGCCACCGATGGCGCCATCGGCTACGTCGGCCCGGAGGACGTGGACGCCACCAACCCCGCCGTGGTCGCCAAGGTCAATGGCAACCTGCCCACCGTGGGCAATGTCACCATTGCCCTGAGCAACTTCGCGCCGCCCTCCACCCCAGCTGACCGTGCCGATCCCGCCAATTGGGTCCCGGTTCTGGCCAACCCCGCCACCGGCTACAGCATCGTCGGCTACACCAACCTGGTGTTCAGCCAGTGCTACAAGGACCGCGCTGACACCATCGCCATCCGCACCTTCCTCAACCGTCACTACGGCCTGAACGCCAGCAGCAACAACGATGACGAGATCGTCGCCAACAAGCTGATCCCGCTCACCACCGCCTGGAAGAACGCCATCCGCACCACCTTCGCGCTGCCGACCAGTTCCCTGGCCATCGGCAACACCAGCGCCTGCAACGGCATCGGCCGTCCGCTCTAAGCCCCTCGCGGGTTCGCCCCAGGAACCGGCAATGGCCTCGCGCCATTGCCGGTTTTGCATGTCAGGCGCCGGTAGGCCTCGTGAACTTTGCGTGACAAAAGTTCGGTCGCCCGCTGCGCCGACGGCCTTGGGGGTAACAGCCATGGCGCGCCCCTTGGGGCGCTGCGCCTCCACCCGAACAAGGACCCGTCGTGATGCGTTCCCAGCCCAAGCCGTCCGTCACCTGCACCGCCCGCCGCGAACATCCCCTCCTGCTCAAGCCCCTGGCACAGGCCATCGCCCTGATGCTGCTGGCTGGCGGTGCCCAGGCCGCGCCGGCCTTCAGTGCCGGCTGGTTCGCCGAGAAGGGCGCCGCCCAGGCCGCTGGAGCTACCCGGCCGGGGACCGTGCAGCCGGGTTCGCCACCGCCGCTGGCGCAGCAGCAGCAGGTGCAGCAGCGCCTGGGCCGCTCCTTCGCCAACCTCAACAACACCGTGGCCGCCATCGCCGCGGCTCAGGCAGCCCAGGCCGCCGGACGTGCGGCGGCCAGCGGCGCCCCGCAGCCCCTGCACAACGGTCTCGGAGGCAACGGCCTCAACGTGGTGGTGGGGCCCGATGGCAAGCCGCTGTTCATCAACGCCGAGGCGCCGGTGCAGACCGACGCCAACGGCAAGGTGCTGGTGTCCATCAAGCAGACCGCCGACAAGGCCATCCTCAACTGGGAGACCTTCAACGTCGGCCGCGACACCACCCTGGCCTTCCAGCAGGAGGCCAGCTGGGCGTTGCTGAACAAGGTGGGCAACAGCACCGCGCCCAGCCAGATCCAGGGCCAGATCAAGGCCGACGGCACGGTGATGATCCTCAACAGCAACGGGGTGGTGTTCAGCGGCACCAGCCAGGTCAACGTGCGCAACCTGGTGGCTGCCGCTACCGGCTTCAGCGACGAGCAGTTCCGCAGCGGCGGCCTCTACAACGGCAGCAACCCGAGCTTCACCAACGCCCAGGGCAACATCCGCGTGGAGCAGGGGGCGCAGCTGAACACGGCGGCGCCCAGCACCTCCACCTCCGGGGGCGGCTATGTGCTGCTGCTGGGCAAGGAGGTGGACAACGCCGGCAGCATCAGCACGCCCAAGGGCCAGGTGCTGATGGCGGCCGGGGACAGCTTCGTGATCCGCAAGGGCTATGGCAGCGACGGCAGCCCCACCTCCACCACCCGTGGCAACGAAGTGAGCGCCAGCGGCAGCGGCCGGGTGCTCAACCGGGGCGTGCTGCTGGCCGCCAGCGGCGATGTCAGCCTGGTGGGCAACCAGGTGCAGCAGAGCGGCGTGGCCCTGGCCAGCACCTCCGCAGACGCCCGTGGCACCGTGCACCTCACCGCCAGCGGCGCCAATGGCCAGGTGACCCTGGGCGAGGGCAGCACCACCGCGATCCTCCTCGATGCCAGCGCCACCGCCCTCGACAGCCAGCGCGATGCCCTGCTGGCACCGGCCCTCAAGCAGGACGGCGACGTGGTGAACGGCGATGCCTTCCGCCGCGACCTGTCCCTGGTGCAGATCGACAGCAGTGGCAGCGTGGACTTCCAGAAGGGCTCCATCACCCTGGCCACCGGTGGCCAGGTGGCGACCCAGGCTGCCCAGCGCAGCCTGGTGCGCGACGGCGCGGTGATCGACGTCTCCGGCGCCACCGGCGTGCAGGTGGCCATGTCGGCCAACAGCGTCAAGGTCAACCTGCAGGGCAACGAGCAGCGCGACGCCTCGGTCAACCGCGACAAGGGCGCGCTGAACAACAGCGACGTCTGGGTGGATGTGCGCGAGCTGGTACGGGTGCCGGCCGGGACCAACGGCTACGCCACCGACCGCTGGTACACCGCCGGCGGCCTGCTGGAGGTCAGCGGCTACCTCGGCACCCAGGGCCACAGCGTGGCCGAATGGATGGCCTTGGGCGGCACCGTCAGCTTCACCGGCGGCGAGGTGGTGACCCAGTCCGGTTCGCAGATCAACCTTTCCGGCGGCACCCTCGACGTCCAGGGCGGCAGCGTCCGGCAGACCTGGCTGAAGGGCGCCGACGGGCGCCTGTACGAACTCTCCAGCGCCCCGGGCGACATCCTCTACACCGGCATCTACCGGGGCTATGAGGACCACAGCCAGCGCTGGGGCCGTACCGACTACTACTACGACCCGCTGATCGCCCCGCGCGAGCGCCAGGAGGCCGGCTACACCGTGGGCCGCGACGCCGGCAGCCTGGTCATCGGCACCCGCAACGCGGTGCTCGAGGGCACCCTGGCCAGCGACACCTACCAGGGCGCCCGGCAGACCCAGGCGGCCCAGGCTGGCCTCGACGGCTACCGCCAGTCGCAGAAGGCGGCCGCGCGCGGTGGCCAACTGGTGGTGGGCACCTACGCCCCCCTGTATGTGAAGAGCAGCGGCACCCTGGAGCCCGTACTGGGTGCCAGTGCCAACACCCTGAAACAGGTGGTGTTCGGCCAGGGCGCCGAACGCATCGCCGACGGGCTCGACCTGACCACCGCCCTGCCGGCGGGACGCCAGGGCAACCTGTACCTGGACAGCGCCCAGCTCAACGGCTTCAGCCTCGGGGCCATCAAGGTGGCGGCCAGCGAGGGCATCCGGGTCGACAGCGCGCTGCAGGTGGCGCCGGCCGGCAACGTGACCCTCTACGGCCCGCAGGTGGAGGTGAACGCCGACATCACCGCCCGTGGCGGCAGCCTCCAGCTGGGCAACGTGCTCAACCAGATGACCGCCCTGGGGCGCGCCGATACCGTGCTCACCCCCACCAGCGGCAGTGCCTCGGTACGCGTGGGGGCGGGCGTGCGCCTCGATGCCAGCGGGTTGTGGAGCAACCTGCTGCGCGAGCCCGACGACACCCGCGCGCTGCCCTACCTCAATGGCGGCAGCGTGTCCCTGCGCAGCAGCGGCAACACCCTGCTGGAAGCCGGCAGCACGGTGGATGTCAGCTCCGGCGCGGCGCTGCTCGCCAACGGCAGGCTGCAGGGCGGTAAGGGCGGCCACGTCACCCTGGCGGCCAGTGCCGGCAACCGGGGCGACAGTGGCGTGCTGAGCCTGGGCGGCGCCCTGCGGGGCGAAGGCGTCAAGGGCGGTGGCACCCTCAGCCTGCAGGCCGCTCGGGTGCTGATCGCCGACAACGCCCCGTCGGCGCCGGCCGGCACCCTGGTGCTGCGTGGGGATTTCTTCGACAAGGGTTTCTCCGCCTACGAGGTGAGGGGCAACCGGGGCCTGGAGGTGGCCGAGGGCACACGCGTCGAGGTGACCCAGCCGCTCTACCGCCAGGCCAGCGGCGCGGGCAACCTGGCCACCGGCGGTGCCCTGTCCGAGGCCCTGGAGCGCTGGTTGCCCCCCCTTTACCAGGAGGATGCCGGCCAGGGTGTGCTGACCCAGCGCCAGGGGGCCAGCCTCTCGCTGCAGGCTGGCAGCCCGGAGACCGCCGCCGCCGACATCGCCAGCACGGCGCTGGTGGTGAAGCAGGGGGCTCTGCTGCATGTCGACCCTGGCCAGGCCATCCGCCTGGCCGGGATCGGCCAGGTCACGGTGGACGGCACCCTGGAGGCCTGGGGCGGGCGCATCAGCGTCCTCGGCCTGGGGAGCAACGGTGAGGTTCAGTCCGCGCGGCCGCTGGAAACCTACCGTTCCCTCTGGATCGGCGATCACGCCCGGTTGGACGCAGCCTCCCGCGCCGTCAGCGCGGTGGACGCCCGAGGCAACCGCTACGGCCAGGTGCGCCAGGGGGGCAGCATCGTCATCGGCGGGGAAATCGACGCCAATCGGGGTGACCTGACGGCCAGCGATGCCTTCGTGGTGGTGCGCCAGGGCGCGCGCCTCGATGCCTCCGGCAGCCAGGCGTGGCTCGACCTGCCCGGCCAGGGCCCGCTGCGGGTGGCCAGCCAGGGCGGCAGCATTGCCCTGGCATCCACCAGCGGTTTGTACCTGGATGGGCAGCTCCGCGCTGCAGCCGGCGGCGAGGGGGTGGCAGGGGGCAGCCTCTCCGTGGCTCTGGGTGCGACCAAATACAGGTTCGAAGACCCCCGGGCCACTGACGCCGTGCGCCAGGCCCGGGAACTGGTGGTGGCCCAGCAGCAGGCGGCACCCCTGGCCGAGGGGGCGGGCCCCGAGCAGGGGGCGTCGTTGCTGCGCTATGGCCAGGGCCGGCTGGCGGTGAGCCTGGTGGAGCAGGGCGGGTTCGACAACCTGGCGCTGCTCAGCACCGGGCTACTGAGCTTCGATGGCAACGTGCGCCTGAACCTGGCCAATGCCCTCAGCCTGTATGCCGGGGCCTACGGCCTGGCCGAGTCCGCCGCGGCGGACAGCCGGGTCGAGTTGAACAGCCACTACCTGCGGCTGGCCGGGGCCAAGCTGGTTGACGCGAACAGTGGCGAGACCAGCACGAGGATTGATATTGGCACCTCGATACGCCCTGCCACTGGCCAGTGGCGGCTCAGTGCCCGTGGCCTGCTGGACGTGCGCGACAAGGTGAACCTGGGGGCGCGCGGCAGCATCCGCCTGCTGCAGGGGCGCGAGCAGGTGGTGGACCGCCGTGCCTTCGCCCAGGTGCAACTGGACAGCCAGGGTGACCTGCGGCTGCTGGCGAGCCCGAGCAGCATAGCCAACGCCATGAGCCTGACGCTGCCCGGCGACCTGCGCATCACAGCAGCCCAGGTCTACCCCGGCACCGGGGTCAAGGCCTTGGTGCAGGCCACGCGCATCGACATTGGCCGCCCGGTTGGCGCGATCCCGGCGCAGCCCCTGTCGGCCTTTGGCGAGTTGAGGCTGCAGGCCGACGTGATTAACCAGGGGGGCGTCCTGCGGGCGCCATTGGGCAGCCTGGAGGTCGGTTACGGCGGCAACAGCCCGCGGCCCGCCAGCCGGGTGAACCTGCTGCCCGGCAGCCTGACCTCGGTGAGCGGTGCGGGCCTGGTGATTCCCTATGGCGGTACCGTGGACGGCAAGGCCTGGCTCTACGACGGCGTGGCCCTCTCCACCACCCTGCTGAAGGAGGGGCAGAACAACATGCCCGGCAAGGTGGACCTGATCGGGCAGGCCATCGACGTGGCCGAGGGCGCCGTGGTGGATGTGTCCGGCGGCGGGGTGGTGCTCGGTGCCGGGTTCGTCGCCGGTCGCGGCGGCTCCACCGATGCCCGTTTCAACCCGCTGGTGCAATACGGCCCGGACGGCTTCCTGCTGCCGGCCCTGAGCAGCAACCCGGTGTACGCCATCGTGCCCGGCGTCCAGCCGGGTTTCGCCCCCGGCAATGGCGAGGCCGGGGCCGTGGCACCGCTGGTGGGCCAGCAGATCACCGTCGGCGCTGGCGTGCCGGGGCTGCCGGCGGGTACCTACACCCTGCTGCCATCCACCTACGCCTTGCTGCCGGGGGCCTTCCGCGTGGAGGTCAATGGCCTGGCGGGGCAGGGCGGCGCCCTCGTCACCCAGGCCATGCGCAACGGCTCCTGGTCCACCGCCGGCACCCTGGGCCTGGCCAGCGGCGCCCGCGACAGCCTGGCCAGCCAGGTGATCCTCACCCCGGCCGACGTGCTGCGCCGCTACTCCCAGTACAACGAGACCACTCTCAGCCAGTACCTGCTGGCCGATGCCGCGCGGCTGGGCATCCCCGCCGCGCTGATGCCGCGGGACGCCAAGGCCTTCAACCTGAATTTCTCGCGCAGCGACGGCAGCCAGCCCAGCTTCCGCTTCGCCGGAACCCTGCTGAAGGGCCGTGAGGAGGGAGGACGGGGCAGCATCACCGCCATCGACGCGACATTCGGCAGCCACCTGGAAATCGTCAAGGCCGGCACCGGGGCCAGCGCCGGCTTTACCGGCATCTCCCTGAACGATGCCGACCTCAACGCCATCGGTGCCGGCAGCCTCTTCATCGGCGGTCATGGCAGTACGGACTACGGCCAGGGCGGCAACTTCATCCAGCTCGGTACCGCCAATGGCGCGGCGGCCGACGTACGCAGCGTGACCCTGCGCAGCGGCGCGACCCTGCTGGCGCCGGAGGTCATGCTGATCAGCTCCGGCCCGACGGGGGGCATCACCGTGGAGCAGGGCGCCAGCATCAACACCCTGGGCCTGGGGGCCGCCCCGCGGGACTCCCGCGACGGTTACCTGTACAAGCCGGGGCGCAACAGCGTGCTGGCGGTTTCCAACGGCTACCTCAGCCTGCTGGCCCCGGATGTGCCCGACCCCCGGTCCCCAGATGTGGCGCCCGGGCCCATCCGCATCGGTGTCTGCGACGGCACATGCAGCGGCACCACCGGGCTCTATTCCGACGGCACCATCGCCACGGCCACCGACAACCGCTTCGAGTTGAGCGATGCGGTGCGCTACGGCACCCGCAACCTGACCCTGGCAGTGGGCGGCATCAACGTCGGCAGCGCCGAGGTGCTGGCCGACCTGGCCAGCCGCAACCGCCTGCCCAACGGGCTGACCCTCAACCAGGCGGTGCTGGACCGCCTGCTGCGTGGCGATGCCCAGGTCGGCACGCCCGCGCTGGAGACCCTGGTGCTGGGCGCGCGGGATTCGCTGAACTTCTTCGGCGACGCCAGCCTGGACACCTACGGTGCCGACGGTCGCTCGCGGCTCAAGGAGCTGGTGCTGACCACCCCGGCCATCTACGGCCAGGGCGAGGCGGGTGCGCGTGCACAGATCCGCACCGCCAACCTGGTGTGGAACGGTGCCCACAACGAGGCCGGAGCCATCATCGCCGGCGGTGCCGGCAGCGGCGCGGGCAGCCTGCTGATCGACGCCGAGCGCATCGAGTTCGGCTACCTGCCGGACAGCCAGCCCAGTGCCAGCCCGATCCGCGACCGGCTGGCCGTGGGCTTCGCCAACGTCGAGCTGAACGCCCGCGAGCGCATCACCGCCAACCACAAGGGCGGCCTGGCGGTGTACCAGCGGCAGGACGGCTACACCCCGGGCCAGGGCTTCCAGTACAGCGGTGGGCAACTGACCCTGCGCACCCCGGTGCTGACCGGCGGGGCCGGCTCGGTGAACCGCCTCAGCGCAGGTGGCGACATCCGCATCAGCGCTCCGGCCGGTTCCACGGTGCCGACCATCGGGGGCGATGCCCTGGGGGCGGAGCTGTCCCTTCGCGGGCGCAACCTGTACCTGGAGGGTGCGGTGGTGCTGCCCAGCGGCAAGCTGACCCTGGCGGCCGAGGAGCAACTCAGCCTCGGCGATGGTGCCCGCATCGACCTGGCCGGGCGCAAGGTCACCTTCAACGAGGTGAACAAGTACAGCTGGGGCGGCGACCTGATCCTGGAGAGCCGCCACGGCGACATCCGCCAGGCGGCCGGTGCGCTGATCGACCTGTCCGCGGTCAACAACCAGGCCGGCAGCCTCAAGGCCACCGCCCTGGCGGCCGGCGCCGGCACGGTGGCCCTGGAAGGGCGCATCCTCGGTGGCAGCAGCGGGGAATACGACGCTGGCGGCACCTGGATGCCGTACAAGGCCGGCAGCCTGGAGGTACACGCTCAGCGGCTCGGCGCGGGCAACCTCAGCGACGATTTCGCTGCGCTCAACCAGCGCCTCAACCAGGGCCAGGTGTTCGGCGCTCGCAGCTTCCAGCTCAAGCAGGGCGACCTGGTGATCGGCGATGGCCTCAAGGCCGGAGAGATCAGCGTGTCGCTGGACGGCGGGCACCTCACGGTGAACGGCACCGTGGACGCCAGCGGCGAGCGGGTGGGGGCCATCCGCCTGGCCGGCAAGCAGGGGCTCACCCTCGGCAGCGGCGCGCGGCTGGACGCCCATGGCAACCGCCTGCGGGTGGACAGCTACGGCGGGATCATCGATGCGCCCAACCGGGCCACGGTGGAGCTGAGCGCCGTCGATGGCCAACTGACCCTGGCCAGTGGCGCCCGCATCGACCTGCGCCACGGCACCGCCGCCAGCAGCGGCCACGATGGCCATGCACGGGGCACCCTGGAGCTGAATGCTCCCCGGCTCGGCGGTGCCAGCGCTGGTGACATCGCCATCGATGCCAGCGGCCCCCTGGACATCCAGGGCGCCAGCCTGATCGCCGTGAACGGCGTGCAGCGCTACGACGATGCCCGCGACGGCAGCGACCCGGCCGCCAGCGGCCGGCCCTACCAAGTCATCGACCAGGCCTACCTGGACCAGAAGCACGCCGAGAGCCTGGCCTTCATCGACCACGCCCTGGCCAACGGCGCGCTGCTCAACGGCAAGCTGGCCGGCCTGAACAACGCCGCCTATGCCGATGCCTTCCACCTGCGGCCCGGGGTGGAGCTGGTCAGCCGGACGCCCGGTGGCGACCTGGTGGTGCAGGGTGACCTGGACCTGTCCGGCTACCGCTACGCCAGCCTCAATCCGCACACCCCCAGGACCGCTGCTGCGGGCTCGGGGGAGGTGGGGCACCTGGTGATCCGCGCTGGGGGCGACCTGAGCGTGCTGGGCAGCATCAACGACGGCTTCCTCGCACCGCCAGCCACCCAGGACGACGACGGCTGGGTGCTGCTGCCCGGCAAGCAGCCGTTCAACGGGGATGTGGTGGTGCCCCGTGGCGGCATCGAACTGCAGGATGGCACCGCCTTCCCCGCCGGCACGGTGCTCAACTACGACCTGCCGATCAAGGCCATGACCCTGGCCGCCGGTACCCGCCTGCCGGCGGACGCGCGGTTGAGCGGCCCGCTGCTGCTGGCGGCCGGTACGGTGCTGGCGGCGGAGGTGCGCAACGCCGACGGCAGCCTGGCCTACGCGGCCGGCACCCGCCTGGCCGAGGCCGTCACCCTGGCCCAGGGCATGCTCCTGGGGGCGGGGACCTGGCTGCCGGGGGACACCCCGGTAACGGCCATGACCTGGCCGAAGGGCGTGCCGCTGCCGAGCAACGCGCCCAGCACTATCGTCGGTGCGCCGGACAGGGTGGTGCAGGCAGGGAACCTGGTGCTGGCCCTGGGGGCGCTGATCCCGGCGGGCACCGATGTGAAGCTCGCCGCCGGGGTGGAGAAGATCAACCTGCGAGGCGGTGACGGCAAGGGACGCAATTGGGCCGTGGCGCAGATGCTGCCCGAAGGCTCGCAGTCCTGGTCGCTGCGGGCCGTGGCCGGTGCCGACCTGCAGGCCGCCGATAGCCGCCTGGTCGACCCTTACGCCGAGCACGGCGAACTGCGCCTGGCCGACACCCACTATGGCTACCTGGCGACGCTCAAGCCGGTGCCATCAGTCCTTGTGCTCACGGTGGAGGGGTCGTTGCTGTTCTATGGCGACGAGGCCCATGCCGGCAAATCGGTGGCGGAGGTCATGGCTGAATTGGGCGTTGCGGATGAAGCAGATATCTGCGCCTGGGAGAGCCTGTGCGCACAGCCCCCCAGCACCCGCGTGCTGACGGCGGAGGGATCGGTGATTTTCTACGGAGACGAATCCAACGCTGGCAAGCTCGTCTCCGAAGTCATGGCGGAGTTTTCCATCGGCAGCGAAGCCGAAGTCTGTGCCTGGGAAAGCCTCTGCGCCGGCGGCGCTCCTAAACCAGTGCCCGAGTACAACTACGCCCTGGGCAGCAGCCGCTTCAGCGTGCTGCGCACCGGCACCGGGGACCTGGACCTGGTGAGCGCCGGGGACTTCAATCTGCACTCCCTGTACGGCCTCTATACGGCCGGTACCTCTTCGCTGGGGCTGTCGCAATCCGCGGCCTACAACCAACCACGCGGTGTGGCTATAAATCCATTCACCGGTGCGCTGGTCGATACCGTGCTGGGCAAAAACGGAGGTGTCTACGAGACCCTGGTGGACGGCGGGGCCAGCAGCCTCTACCGCGCCTGGTACCCGGACCGGGGCGGCAACCTGTCGCTGACGGTGGGCGGCGACCTGACCGGCGATCTGATCGGGCGCCAGCAAAATGCAGGCGAAGACAAGACGCAACTGGAGGGCAGCGCAGTCAGCAACTGGCTGTGGCGCCAGGGCGGCGGGCTGGATGCGGCATCCACCGTGCCCAGCGCCTGGTGGATCAACTTCGGCACCTATGTGCCGTTCAACAGCGGTAGCGATGTGGCCCTCGCCGGCTTCACCGGCTTCGGCACCCTGGGCGGCGGCAACCTTGACGTACGCGTGGCTGGGGATGCCGGCCTGTTGGCGCCCCGGGGAACCATGAAGTACGACCTCGCCAGCCGCAGCCAGGGCCTGGTGCTGGCGGTGGGCTCCACCGGGCGCATGGTGGACGGCCACCTGGTCACCACCGGCGGTGGCGACCTGAACCTGGTGGTGGGCGGTGCGCTCAACCCCGACCTGGAGGCCCGAGGGTTCCAGGACGATGCCAAGCTGCCCATCAAACAGCGGCATGACCTCAATGGCAGCCTGGTCAACCTGCGGGGAAGCCTGCGCGCCAGCGCGGCCTCCTATGGCGGCATCGACACGATCACCGGGCCGGCAGCGCCCAACCATGACGCCCGGGAGAGCCGCGCCTACGACCCCTTCACCGCCACCAAGGCCTCCGCCACCGGCGGGCTGGTGCTGGTACCGGGGGACGCCACGGTTAGCCTGAATGCCCGGGGCGACCTGGTGCTGGGAGGCGTGGGCGATGCCGGGCGCAGCCAGGCCCTGGGCGGCCAGGCCGTGGAACTGGCCGGCACCCGCAGCAGCGGCTTCGCCTGGTTCAGCCTGTGGACCGATCACACCGCCATCGACCTGTTCGCCGCTGGCGGCAACCTGACGCCGTCGACCCAGTTGGGCGAGATGAGTGTGCTCGGTGTGCGTGTACGGACTGGCATGGACTACTCCGCTACCGACGGGCGTTTCGTCTACCCCTCCGTATTGCGGGCGGTGGCACCGGCTGGCAGCCTCTACTACGGACCTTCGGCGCAGGAGTACCAGCATGTTATCGGCGTGCTAACCCATTCCCTGCTACTGGCCCCGGGGCGCCAGGCCCAGTTGGAGTTGCTGGCCGGAAACTCCATCTATGCCGGGGGGTATGCCCTTTCGCCGAGCAACGCTCCCCAGGAGCACCTGGCCACGCCCTTCAAACCGGGCTTCTACTACCTCGATGCGTCAGGCGCCAGCCATGGCGACCTGGGCTGGAGCGGCAACCCTGGGCGCAGCCTGTTCGCCTTCGGTGGCACCGGGGTCGAAGGCGCCTACCGTGGTGCCGACCAGCCGACGCGCATCTACGCCCTGCGGGGTGACATCGTCGGGGTGCGCACGGGCGAGATCCTGCGGTTCTCGAGCTATCCCCGGGCCGGTGAAACCTGGTACGAGGGCGCACGCCCGACCCGCCTCATGGCCGGGCGCGACATCGTCAACAGCGGGCAGATGGTCGGTCTGCCAGGCCCGATCCAGATCGAAGGTACTGCGCAGACCACCGGCAACCTGTTCGTCCACGACGCGCCCACCGACGTCTCGGTGGTGTCCGCCGGGCGCGACATCCTCTTCAGCAGCTTCAACGTTGCCGGGCCCGGCACCCTGGAGATCACCGCCGGTCGCCAGTTGCGCCTGGAAGACCAGGCCACGCTGAACAGCCTGGGAGCCATCGTGCCCGGCGACCAGCGCCCGGGTGCCGACATCGCCCTGCAAGCCGGTGCCGGCAGCGGCCCGGACTACCTGGCCTTCGCCCTGCGTTACCTGGACCCGGCCAACCGCCTCGCCCCCGGCGCCAGCCTGGGTGCGGGTGGCGTCGCGCAGACCTACGAAGCCGAGCTGGCGGCCTGGCTGGCCGAGCGCTTCGGCTTCAGCGGCAGCCGCGAGCAGGCGCTGGCCTACTTCACCGCACTGGCGCCGGAGCAGCAGCGGATCTTTGCCCGCCAGCTGTACTTCGCCGAGCTGCGCGCAGGCGGGCGCGAATACAACGATGCCGGCAGCCCGCGTTTCGGCAGCTACCTGCGCGGCCGCAATGCCATCGCCGCGCTGTTCCCCAGCCATGACGTGGCCGGCAACCCGATCCGCTACGAGGGCGACATCACCCTCTATGGCGGTGCCGGGGTGCGCACCCTGTTCGGGGGCGGCATCCAGATGCTCACACCGGGCGGGCAGCAGGTGTTCGGCATCGAGGGCGAGGCGCCGCCGGCCTCGGCCGGTGTCATCACCCAGGGGGCCGGGGATATCCAGCTGTTCGCCGAGGGCAGCGTGCTGCTGGGCCAGAGCCGCATCATGACCACCTTCGGTGGCGACATCCTGGCCTGGTCCACCCGGGGCGACATCAACGCCGGACGTGGCTCCAAGACCACCCTGGTGTACACGCCACCCCGTCGTGTCTACGACGCCTGGGGCAACGTCACCCTGTCGCCCAGCGTGCCCAGCACCGGTGCCGGCATCGCCACCCTGGCGCCCATCCCCGAGGTACCGCCGGGCGACATGGACCTGCTGGCGCCGCTGGGCACCATCGACGCGGGGGAGGCCGGCATCCGCGTTTCCGGCAACGTCAACATCGCCGCGCTGCAGGTGATCAACGCCGCCAACATCCAGGTGCAGGGCAAGTCCAGCGGGATACCGGTGGTGGCCTCGGTCAACACCGGAGCACTGGCCTCGGCCAGCTCGGCGGCCAGCTCCGCCAGCGGCGCCGCCGAAGAGGCCGCGCGAGGGCAGCAGCGCGCCGCCCGCGATCGCCAGCCGTCCATCGTCACGGTGCAGGTGGTGGGCTTCGGCAACGAACGCCTGCAAGGCGGCGAAGAAGCCCGCGCCCCGGCCCCGACCGGCTACGACGCCAACCGCAGCGTGCAGGTGCTCGGCGCCGGCCCGCTGGACGAACAGGCCCGCAGCCACCTGACCGAGGAGGAACAGCGCAACCTCACGCTTTGACCCCATCCCCAGCCGCCCTTCGGGGCGGCACTTCTTTCCCGAGGGCGGCAGGCGACTGCCGCTCTTTTTTCTGTATTTCGGAAATTTCCTTACCTTTAGGGAACATCAGCGCTGCTTTTCTGGTTTGCCTCTTCGACTAGAATCCGCCGCCCTTACCGGGCCTACCAAACTGACGAGTGATTCGCATTTGGTCGTGAAAGGGCTTGAGCAAAGTCGCTAGCGTCATAAAAATATCGCCCCGATGTCGAGATGCCACTATCCAAGGACGGTCATCATGCGCACGCAGCCGTTTGCAGTCGGCTTCTGCCTGCTGTTGTTTCCTGTTTTCCAAGTCTTTGCCGCCGATCCCGTGGTGCCGTCCCCC